>CANTHI010000033.1 GCA_947653505.1 uncultured Eubacterium sp. | reverse complement strand
CATCTAAGGAAAACATGCGGGTCAATCATCTGGATGAGTCTTTGTGGGAATTTTACTGTGGGAATCTGATTGATGATGAAGCACTGCAGCAAAAGGAAGCAAACGGCGCTTACGATCTGGTAACAGCGAATATTCTGGCGGATGTCATTATCCCGATGGCTCCGGTTTTATACCGGTGTCTGAAAGACGATGGTATACTGATTACATCCGGAATTATTGACTTTAAGGAAGCGGAAGTAAAAGAAGCGCTGACGGCGGCAGGCTTTACCATTCTGGAGACGAACCTGCAGGGAGAATGGGTGAATCTGACAGCCGGAAAACAGAGGCAGATTTTATAACAGAAAGGCAGCAGGAGCAGTGTATCAGTTTTTTGTGGATCAGAATCAGGTAGGCAGGGATTTTATTACGATCACGGGGCCGGATGTCAGACATATCCGTGTGCTTCGCCTAAAGCCAGGGGAGATTGTGCGTGTCAGCAGTTCGGACGGACAGGATTACCAGTGCAGCGTTGCGGAGCAGACGGATACGTTTGTCCAGCTGGATATTCTGGACGCTGGCGTCGCGGGTACGGAGCTGGCAAACAGGATTTCCCTGTTTCAGGCGCTTCCCAAAGGGGACCGGATGGAATCCGTGATCCAGAAATCGGTGGAGCTTGGCGTATATGAGATCATCCCGGTTTCCATGAAGTACTGTGTGGTAAAGCTGGACAGCCGCAAGGCGGAGGCAAAGGTCCGCCGCTGGCAGGCGGTTGCTGAGAGCGCGGCCAAGCAGTCCAAACGCAGCAGGATACCAGTGGTGCATCCGGTAATGTCATTTCCGCAGGCGGTTTTGCGTGCCAGGCAGTGCGACTGCCGTCTCGTGCCATATGAAAATGAAAACGGAATGCAGCCGGCTGTGCAGGCGTTTCGTTCGATCAAAGCAGGAGACAGCATCAGCGTCATGATCGGGCCGGAGGGCGGTTTTGCGCAGGAGGAGATCGCGGCGGTCAGGGAATGGGCGCAGGTGATTTCGCTGGGAAGGAGAATCTTAAGGACTGATACGGCGGCTGTTACGATGCTCTCAGCGCTGATGCTGCATCTGGAAACGATGGAGGAACTATGGAAGCATATTTAGATTATTCGGCGACGACCAGATGTTCTGCGCGTGTGCGGGAAATTGTCTTACAGACGATGGACAGCGCCTACGGCAATCCGTCCTCAATGCATAAAAAAGGAGTGGAAGCAGAACGCTATGTAAAAGAAGCGGCGCAAAAGATAGCGAAAACGCTAAAAGTATCTGAAAAGGAGATTCTGTTTACTTCTGGCGGTACCGAGTCCAACAATCTGGCACTGACCGGGGCCGCAATGGCGCACCGGCGTACCGGAAACCGTCTGATTACCACCCAGATCGAACATCCGTCCGTATATCAGACGATGGAATATTTAAAACAGCAGGGGTTTGAAGTGATTTACCTTCCGGTCGGGCCGGATGGGATTGTTTCACAGGAAGCGTTATATGAAGCGGTCAATGACCAGACTATTCTCGTATCTGTGATGCAGGTCAATAATGAGACCGGCTCTGTGCAGCCGCTCGGGCAGATATCGCGGATCCTTCATCAGAAGAACCCAAAGACGCTGTTTCATGTCGATGCGGTACAGTCTTATGGAAAGCTGCGGATCCGTCCGAAGCAGCTGGGAATCGATCTGATGTCAGTCAGCGGACATAAAATACACGGGCCGAAGGGCGTGGGATTTTTATATATCAGGGAAAAGACGAAAATAAAGCCAGTGATGTTTGGCGGCGGCCAGCAGTCGGGACTGCGTTCCGGCACGCTGAATGTACCAGGCATCGCGGGCATCGGTGAGGCAGCAGCGGAAGCTTATGAGGATTTTGAACAGAAAATAGCGCATATGTACCGTTTAAAGCAGGAGCTGCTGGCACAGACAGCAGATATAGACGGGATTGTATATCACGGAACCGCGGTTCCCGGGACGGTATCCCAGGAGGTTGTGCCTGGGGAATCTGTGTTTTCGCAGACAGACTGTGACCTGACGGCAGGCGGGAGTGCGCCGCATATTGTGAATCTGTCAGTTCCCGGAGTGCGCAGCGAGGTCATGCTGCACGCGCTGGAGGACTGCGGTGTTTATGTATCGGCAGGCTCCGCGTGTTCGTCCAGTCATCCGGAGCCGTCCCGTACCCTGCAGGCGCTTCATCTGGCGCCGGAGCTTGTGGAATCGGCGCTCCGTTTCAGCTTTGGCAGTGACACGAAAATGGAAGAGATTCGTTACGCGGCGCAAAAGCTGTCGGAGCTTGCGCCAAAGCTGCGCAGATATACGAGACGTTAAAAGACACCGGTATGGAGTGGGTATGACAGAAAGGATTTAAGATGTATCAGGCATTTTTAATAAAGTATGGTGAGATTGGCGTAAAGGGCAAAAACCGGCATATTTTTGAGGATACGCTTGTCAGCCAGGTCGCCAATGCGTTAGAGCCGGTGGACGGTACGTTTACCGTGCGCAAGGAAAACGGAAGGGTATATGTGCAGGCGCAGACCCCGTTTGATTATGAAGAAACGATAGAAGCGCTTTCCTGTGTGTTCGGGATTGTCGGCATCTGTCCGGTGGTGCTGGTGGAAGACGAGGGCTTTGAACGTCTGGCGCAGACGGTCATTTCATATGTAAGGGAAGCGTTTCCAAAGCTGGATACCACGTTTAAGGTTGTGACAAGACGTGCCAGAAAGAATTATCCGATGGAATCGATGGAGGTAAGCGCCGCGCTGGGAGAGCGTCTGCTGGAAGCATTTCCGCAGCTAACCGTAGACGTGCATCATCCTGAGATCACGCTGCATGTAGAGATCCGCAATAAAATCAATCTGTATTCGCAGACGATCCCGGGACCTGGCGGTATGCCGTCGGGTACGGCCGGACGGGCCATGCTGCTGCTGTCGGGCGGGATAGACAGTCCGGTGGCCGGATATATGATTGCAAAGCGCGGGGTAAAAATAGACGCGGTATATTTTCATGCACCGCCTTATACGAGTGAGCGGGCAAAGCAGAAGGTGATCGATCTGGCAAAAGCAGTTGCGAAATACGCCGGACCAATCCGGCTGCACATTGTGAATTTCACGGAAATCCAGCTGCTGATATACGAGAAATGTCCGCATGACCAGCTGACGATCGTGATGCGGCGCTATATGATGCGTCTGGCGGAGCAGTTTGCGGCACAGGATGAGGATCTGGGGCTCGTTACCGGAGAAAGCATCGGTCAGGTGGCCAGCCAGACGATGCAGTCGATGGCTGTGACCAATGAAGTGTGTACAATGCCGGTTTATCGCCCGCTGATTGCGTATGACAAACAGGATATTGTGGATATTGCACAAAAAATCGGGACTTATGAGACATCCATTCTCCCATATGAGGACTGCTGCACGATATTTGTCGCAAAGCATCCGGTCACAAAGCCGAACTTAAAGTCGATTCTAAAATCGGAGACGCATGTGGCGGGTCTGGCTGGGGAGCTGATGGAAGAAGCTGTCCGTACGGCAGAGACGATACGGGTAGAAGCGTAAAATGATAGGAATCGTATGGAAATAACAGGAATCCAGCCCTTTTTACCAAGAGACATCCCAATTTCGTTCCTAAGTGAATGGAAATCCCGTCTGACGGGCTGGATTCTGTTCCTGCTTTTGTGATTCTGTTCTGAGCTGAGGCAAAACCGGACACCGGTTTAAATAGCGGTTATTCAGCCAGATAAGGCTTGATAACCTCTAAGATTGCGTCGAGTTCTTCCTCTGCATGAATCGCCAGATCAATTGGTTTGGAAAGATCGAGACTGAAAATACCCATAATGGATTTTGCATCAATCACATATCTTCCGGAAATCAGATCAAAGTCATAATCAAATTGTGTGATCGCATTGACGAATGATTTTACCTTATCGATCGAATTTAAGGAAATCTGTACCGTTTTCATTATGTAACCTCCTTTTGGTCGTAATTTCGGATGACACCTCATCACATTTTATACTAACGTTTTTCATTGAAAAAGTCAATATATGAAAAAGAAAAGAGCAGAAAACTATGAAACGAGCAGCACTTCACAACCTGGGCTGTAAAGTAAACGCCTATGAGACAGAAGCCATGCAGCAGATGTTAGAGCAGGCGGGCTATGAGATTGTCCCATTTTCGGAACAGGCGGATGTCTATGTGATCAATACCTGTTCCGTCACCAATATCGCGGACCGTAAATCCAGACAGATGCTGCACCGTGCACGCCGCCTGAATCCGGATGCGGTCCTTGTAGCGGCAGGCTGCTATGTACAGGCAGCAGGGCCGGAACATTTAGAAGAAGGAATTGCGGACATTATTCTGGGCAATAATAAAAAAGAAAATTTAATCGCGATGCTGGACGCATATAACAGGCGCAAAACACCGCTCAGCGACTGGGAAGACATCAATGATGGAAAAAAGGAGTATGAAAAGCTTGCCATCAGCCGCGTGTCAGAGCATACGCGGGCATTTATCAAAATACAGGACGGCTGCAGCCAGTTCTGCAGCTATTGCGTGATTCCCTATACCAGAGGCAGGGTGCGCAGCAGACCGTACGGGGATATTTTAGACGAAGTACAGACACTGGCACAAAACGGCTGTCAGGAAGTCGTGCTGACAGGCATCCATATCAGCTCGTACGGGACAGACTTTCGGACCGGCGGATATTCCTGTCAGCAGACGGAGGATCCGGGCGCTATGCAGGCCGGTATCCGGATACATCCTCTGCTGCATGTAATAAAAGGAATCCAGGAAATATCCGGAATCAGAAGGATCCGGCTCGGTTCTTTAGAGCCGCGTATTATGACAGAGGACTTTGTACAGACGCTTGCCGGGATGGACAAGGTCTGTCCGCATTTTCATCTGTCGCTGCAAAGCGGCTGTGATACGGTGCTAAAACGGATGAACCGCAAATATAACACGAAAGAATACGCACAAAAATGTGCGCTTTTGCGAAAATATTTTACCAGCCCCGCGATTACGACAGATGTGATCGCAGGATTTCCGATGGAGACGGAAGAGGAGTTTTTGAAAACAAAGCAGTTTTTGCAGGAAATACAGTTTTATGAGATGCATATTTTCAAATATTCCAGACGAAAAGGCACAAAAGCGGCCGCAATGGACGGGCAGATTCCGGAAGCGGTAAAGACATCACGCAGCGCGCAACTGATCGCGCTGGGGGAGCAGATGTCAAAGGCTTACAGAAAGAGCTTTATCGGAGAGCAAAAAAGCGTACTTTTGGAAGAATCTTTTGTATATGACGGAAAAACATACGAAACCGGATATACGCAGGAATATATAAAAATAGCCATAGAATCCGCGAAAAACAGGTCTAATATATTCGTCAGAGGGAAAATAACCGGATATTTGACGCAGGATATTTATCTTATGGTTGAATTTTAGCGCTGGGTATATTAAAATAGAAAAGAGTAGTGCTTTGGATAAAGCAGACGAAAGAAAGCATTGGTTCAGGATGCGCCTGAACGGTTGCGAAAGAAGCAGGAATGAGGTCGTGAAATATGCAGGATAAAAGTAATACACAATTTTTCAGAGTGGAGAAGGAACCGGAGATTCAGGTAAAGGACATTATCGGGCACGTATATCGTTCTCTGAATGAGAAAGGCTACAATCCTTTAAATCAGATCGTAGGGTATATTATGTCCGGCGATCCGACGTATATTACAAGCCATAACAATGCCAGAAGCATGGTCATGAAGGTAGAGCGTGATGAGCTGGTGGAGGAAATACTCAGGGAGTATATCAGGGTAAATTTCCAGTAAACAGGAGGAGCGGTTATGCGGATGATGGGGCTGGATTTTGGTTCTAAGACAGTAGGTGTGGCGGTCAGTGATCCGCTGCTTATGACGGCGCAGGGGGTAGAGACGATCTTTAGGAAATCTCCGGGGAAGCTCAGGCAGACGCTTGCGCGGATTGACGCGCTGGCTGCCCGGTATGAGGTGGAAAAAATCGTACTCGGCTACCCGAAGCATATGAACAATTCACAAGGTGAGCGCTGTGAAAGGACAAAAGAATTTGGCCGGATGCTGGAGCATAGGACAGGGCTGGAAGTCGTTTTGTGGGACGAGCGGCTTACGACGGCGGCCGCGGACCAGATTATGATGGAAAGCGGGATCCGTCGGGAAGACCGTAAGGAATACGTGGATAAAATCGCTGCAGGACTGATTCTGCAGGGATATCTCGATTTCATTCAAAATAGTAAGTAAGCAATACAGGTAAGAAAGGAAGGAAAACATGGATGATTTATTAAGACAGGCCGAAGAAATGACAGCCGGAGAACCCAGATATGAGAAAATATCATTTTATGATGAGGAACAGGACGGATTTGCAGAATTTTTTATACTGGAACGGACAAGATTAAACGGATCAGAATATCTGCTTGCTTCCCAGGAGCTGAATCAGGATTCGGACGGATATATTTTTAAAGTCGTGGCGGAGCATACGGCGGAAGACGCGGAAGTGTCTATGGAGCTGGAGCTGGTGGAAGATGATACAGAGCTGGAAGCAGTCGGTAAAGTATTTGCGGAGTTGTTAAGTGATGATTTGAATATTGAGATTTAAAAAGGAGATTATCAGGTGGCGGAATCAAAATTAAAGATCATTCCATTGGGCGGATTAGAACAGATTGGAATGAACATTACTGCCTTTGAATATGGAGACAGTATTATAGTTGTGGATTGCGGATTGTCATTCCCTGAGGACGACATGCTCGGAATCGATCTTGTAATCCCTGACGTTACGTATTTAAAAGAAAATATTGAGAAAGTAAAAGGATTTTTTATTACCCACGGGCATGAGGATCACATTGGTGCGATCCCGTATGTACTGAAAGAGATCAACGTGCCGATTTATGCAACAAAGCTGACGGTAGGAATTATAGAGCATAAGTTACGTGAGCATGATCTGATGCGTGTAGTAAAGCGCAAAATCGTAAAATACGGTCAGCATATCAATCTCGGATGTTTCCGTGTGGAATTTATCCGGACAAACCATAGCATTCAGGATGCGGCGGCGCTTGCGATTTATTCGCCGGCAGGCGTTGTGATTCATACTGGTGATTTTAAAGTCGATTATACGCCGGTATTCGGAGACGCGATTGATCTTCAGCGGCTGGGCGAGATTGGCAAAAAAGGCGTGCTGGCGCTGATGTGTGACAGTACCAACGCGGAGCGTGCCGGATTTACGATGTCGGAAAAGACGGTCGGAAAAGTGCTGGATTCTATTTTTACGGATCATAAAAACAACCGGATTATCGTATCCACGTTTGCTTCGAATGTGGACCGTGTACAGCAGATTATCAACTGTGCCTACAATCATGGCAGAAAGGTCGTGATCGAAGGCCGCAGTATGGTAAACATTATCAGTACGGCGACAGAGCTTGGCTATATTAATATTCCGGAGCATACGTTAATCGATATCGAGCAGCTGAAAGACTATCCGGACGAGCTGACCGTGTTAATCACGACCGGCAGCCAGGGAGAGTCGATGGCGGCGCTGTCGCGGATGGCGAGCGGCATGCACCGGAAAGTATTTATCAAGCCGAATGATCTGATTGTCTTAAGCTCCAGCCCGATTCCTGGCAATGAAAAAGCTGTGACAAAGATTATTAACGAGCTGTCGATGAAAGGCGCCGAGGTTATTTTTCAGGATGTGCACGTATCCGGACATGCATGTGTGGAAGATATCAAGCTGATTTATTCCCTCGTTCATCCAAAATACGCGATACCGGTGCATGGCGAATACAAGCATTTAAAAGCGCAGGCGAAGATTGCCGAAGAACTCGGCGTTTCCAAAGATAATATCTTTATTCTGTCTACCGGAGATGTGCTGGAGCTGGATGATACCGGCGCGGCAGTTACGGGCAGGGTGACAGTCGGGGATGTGATGGTAGATGGTCTGGGTGTCGGTGATGTCGGCAATATCGTATTAAGAGACCGGCAGCATCTGGCGGAAGAAGGCATTATTATTGTTGTCCTGACACTGGACAGCGCATCCGGCATGGTAGTGGCAGGGCCGGACATCGTATCCAGAGGTTTTGTCTATGTCAGGGGCTCGGAAAGCCTGATGGATGAGGCAAAGCACGTATTAAACGGTACGATGGATAACTGTATGGACAAGCATATCACAGACTGGGGCAGGATCAAGACCGATATTAAAGATGCGCTTGGTGATTTTGTCTGGAAAGAGATGAAGCGCCGTCCGATGATCATTCCGATTATTATGGAAGTCTGAACGGGCGCGCAATAAGGAAGAAGGAGCCGGAGGATGAGTCAGGTAGATGAAGCAGTAAAAGGGTTAATTCAGGCAATCTGGGAAGGCGAGGAATATAAACGTTATCAGGAAATACGTGCAAGGGTACATGAGCAGCCGCAGCTGGAGCAGAGGATTCATGCCTTCCGCAAGAAAAACTACGAGGTGCAGAACCATGCGAATGAACGGGCGCTGTATGACCAGGTAGACGGACTGGAGCGGGAGGGCATTGAGTTTCGTAAGGATCCGCTGGTAAACGAATACCTGAACGCGGAGCTTGGGATCTGCAGGCTGTTTCAGCGCATTAACTGGGAGCTTGTGCAGAACATGGATTTTGATCTGGGATTTGTAATAGATTAGCCTGCAGGATTTGCAATAGAATATTCGCAATAGAATATTTGCAATATAAGATTTGCAATATAAGATAAAGAAGGGAAGCCTGATCATGAGTGCCAGTAAAATTGTAATGAGGCTTGTGAGTATCAGCTTTACCGTGCTGGTATTTCTGGTAGTTGTGTATGGACTGTATGAGCTTGGAATCCGTTCCTACAGCTATGGCTACCGTATCTTTGCGGAGCCTCCGGTAACAACCGGAGAGGGAAAGGACAGGCTCGTACAGATCAAAAGCCAGATGAGCGATACGGATCTTGCGGCGCTGCTGGAGGAAAAAGGGCTGATCGCGGACCGGTGGCTGTTTGTACTGCAGCTAAAGCTGTCCGGCTACAGCGGCAGGATCAAAGCCGGCCGCTATACGCTGAATACTTCGATGACGGCAACTGAAATGATGCAGATCCTGAGTCAGGAAGAGAGCGAAGAGACAGAGCAGGAAAAATCACCATGATTGTTGATGAAAGATTCATAACCTATATCAATTCACTGGACAGTGGAAATACACAGCTGTTAAACGAGATCGAGGCAGAAGCGCTGCGCACCGATGTGCCGGTCATCCGCAAGGAGACGCAGGCCTGTCTGAAATTATTTCTGGCGCTCAAAAAGCCGGCGCGTATTTTAGAAGTCGGCACAGCCGTCGGATTTTCCGCAATACTGATGAAAACGTACAATCCGGCGGACTGTACGGTGACAACGATTGAAAATTATAAAAAACGCATTCCAATTGCCCGTGCGAATTTTAAACGTGCGGGCATGGAAGATGCAGTAACTCTTATCGAAGGAGACGCTGCGGACATACTCGCGCAGCTAAAGGGTCCTTATGACCTGATTTTTATGGACGCGGCAAAGGCACAGTATATTCATTTCCTGCCGCATGTCCTGCGTCTGCTGTCAGCTGACGGGATGTTAATCTCGGATAATATTTTACAGGACGGGGATATTATCGAATCCAGATTTGCGGTGATCCGGCGCAACCGGACGATACACAGGCGGATGCGCAGCTACCTGTATGCGCTGACCCATCATGACCAGCTGGTAACGGCGGTACTTCCGGTAGGAGACGGTATTACGGTCAGCAGTAAAAAAATCATGAACAGCAAAGGCTGAAAAAGAAGGCAGGAGGTCGGAATGAGACGTCCGGAATTGTTAGTTCCGGCAGGCAGTCTGGAAGTGCTGAAAATAGCCGTGATATATGGCGCGGATGCGGTGTATATCGGTGGAGAAGCTTTCGGGCTGCGTGCAAAGGCAAAAAATTTTACATTGGAAGAAATGGCGCAGGGCATTGCATTTGCGCATGCGCATCAGAAAAAAGTATATGTGACCGCAAATATTTTTGCGCATAATGAAGATCTGGAAGGCGTGCGGGAATATTTTACGCAGCTTTCCCGGATCGGGCCGGATGCGCTTATTATTTCGGATCCGGGTGTGTTTACGCTCGCCAGACAGATCTGTCCGCAGATCGAGGTGCATATCAGCACACAGGCAAACAACACCAACTATGAGACGCTGCTGTTCTGGCACCGGCTGGGTGCAAAGCGTGTCGTCTGTGCCAGAGAGCTGTCGCTGCAGGAGATCGGACAGATGCGCGGCAGGATTCCGGATGAGCTGGAAATCGAAGCGTTTGTGCACGGGGCCATGTGCATCTCCTATTCCGGCAGATGTCTGCTCAGCAATTATTTTACCGGAAGGGACGCCAATCAGGGCGCCTGTACCCATCCATGCCGCTGGCAGTATGCGGTAGTGGAGGAAAAAAGACCGGGAGAATATCTCCCGGTTTATGAGAATGAGCGGGGTACCTATATTTTTAATTCGAAAGATCTGTGTATGATTGAGCATATTCCGGATCTGGTGCAGGCAGGCATCGACAGCTTTAAAATCGAAGGCCGCATGAAGACGGCACTCTATATTGCGACAGTAGCCAGAACCTACCGCAGGGCTATCGATGATTATCTGCAGGCAGCGTCTTTATACGAACAAAACCTGCCCTGGTACCGCAGCCAGATCGCAAGCGGTACGTTCCGGCAGTTTACGACAGGCTTTTTTTACGGAAAGCCATCTGAAGAAGCGCAGGTTTATGACAGCAATGATTATGTAAAAAATTATACATATCTTGGAATCATAGAAGAGCGGAAGGAAGCTGGTGTGTACCGGATTACACAAAAAAATAAATTTTCGGTAAACGATCAGATCGAAGTGATAAAACCAGACGGCAGCAATCTGGCGGTAAAGGTCCGTGCGATTACGGATGAAGAGGGTGTGGTGATGAAATCTGCGCCCCATCCGAAGCAGGTGCTTTATGTGGAGCTGGAAGGCATGCAGGATCCATCCATACAGCTGGAGCAATATGATATTTTACGCAGAAAAGAGGAGGACTGACAATGGGAAAGGACAAATATGTAGCATATGTGGGTACTTATACGCATGAGAACAGTCTGGGCATCCATATTTATGATGTGGATGTGGAGCATGCAAAGATGGAGGAACGCAAGATGATTCCGATCAGCAATTCGTCCGATGTGATTATCTCACACAGCGGAAAGATTCTGTATTCGATCGCGGACGAAGGTGTGGAAGCGTTTCATATTCTGGACGACGGGGATCTGGAGAAAATTAATAAAAAATGGATCGGAGGCATGAGAGGCTGTTACCTGGAGCTGGACAGGGAAGACCGGTATCTGTTTGTCGCAGGCTATCACGATGCGAGAGTATCCATGCTGCGTCTGAATAAGGATGGTTCTATCGCAGGCATTGCGGATGGCGTATTCCACAAAGGCATGGGGCGGTGTATCGCGGAACGTAATTCCAGACCGCATGTACACTGTGTCAAGGTAACGCCGGATCAGAAGTTTTTATGCGCGGTCGATGGCGGACTGGACCATATTAAAATCTATCGTCTGGACTACGAAGGCGGACATCTGATCCACCACGACATTCTGCGCTGTCCGCTGGATTCTGCGCCACGTGCGATGCGTTTCAGCAAAGACGGGAAATATGCATATGTATTGTGTGAGCTTACAAACGTCGTAAATGTATATCAGTACTTTGTGACAGAAAACGGGAATCCGGAATTTGAAAAAATCCAGACCATCTCCACTGAAGACCCGGGCGAAGATGAAATCTGCAGCGCAACGACGATGGAGTTTTCTCCGGACGGCAATTACTTATTCTGTACGGATGCGGGCATTAATTCGGTACTTGTGTTTGCGGTAGACAAACAGACCGGGCTGTTAACGCTTGTATGCAACAACCGGATCGGGGGCGAGTTTCCAAAAGCGATCGCGGTATTCCCGGATGGGAAAAACTTTATGTGCTTAAATCACGACAGCAATTCCATCGGAATCTTTTCCATGAACTACGAAGGCAAATATTTCCTGATGCATGGAAAACCGGTAGAAGTAGAGACGCCAAACTGTGTATATATTCATAAATTGAGACAGGGATAACAAAAGAAAAGGAGAAGCAGGTATGGCAGAAAAGTATCGTTTGGTAACAAGGAGTGATTTTGACGGTCTGGTATGCGCGATGATTTTAAAAGAGCTGGATCTGATCGATGATATCAAATTTGTGCATCCGAAAGACATGCAGGACGGACTTATTCCGGTGACAAACCGCGACATTACAACGAATCTTCCATATGTGGAGGGCGTGCATCTGGCATTTGACCATCATTCCAGCGAAGTATCCGGTGATGAAGCGCAAAAGCCCGCATACATTATCGAAGGCGAAGCGCCGTCCGCAGCCCGTGTAGTATATGAATATTATGGCGGAAAAGAAAAGCTGCCGCGCATTTCCGAAGAAATTATGGCAGCCGTAGACAAATCCGATTCCGCGCAGTTTGATATGGAGGATATTTTAAATCCAAAAGGCTGGACACTGATGAGCTTTCTGATGGACGCCAGAACCGGACTGGGACGTTTTCATGAATTTCGGATTTCCAACTACGATCTGATGATGCAGCTCATTGATTTTTGTCTGGAGCATCCGGTAGAGGAAGTGCTGGAGCTGCCGGACGTCAAAGAAAGGGTGGATCTGTATTTCAGCCAGCAGCAGGACTTTAAGGCACAGCTTATGCGGGTGACGAAGATGAATGGCGACGTGGCGGTTATTTACTTAAAGGACGAAGAGATCATCTATACCGGAAACCGCTTTCTGATTTATGCCCTGTTCCCACAGGCAAAGATCTCCGTCCATGTGATGTGGGGATTTCGCAGACAGAACACGGCCGTTACGATCGGAAAATCGATTGTAAACCGCTCGTCACAGGTGGATATCGGTGAAATCTGTCACTATTACGGCGGCGGCGGACACCGCAACGCTGGGACGTGCCAGCTGCCAAACGATGAGATAGATGGGATTCTGCCGGATATTCTGGATTTATTGAATGAAAAGATTACGCTTCGGACGCTGGATAAGAAGAAGGGGCCGAAGTTTTAACGATTGTGGCTGCATATATGAGCCAGAACAGTACATACTGGCCTTACGGACGCTGGATGAGGAAACCGGCCCTGTTTCATTGTTCCGGTTTCCTCATCCGGAATTTCCGGCAAACCTGTATCAATTCTGTATTTCCTGTGCAATTGCCAGTTCATAAATTTGCTCAGCAGACTTTTCCATGTTTTCAGTCACAAGGTTATAAAGCGGGGAAAGTTCTTCAGGGCTGGTTTCCATTTCATCCGCTATCACAGGTAAAGATTTATCTTTCAGACATTTTTTCAAAATAAGAGAAATAGATTCCATGAGTTTCGTTTTACGGGATACGTTTTCTGTCACATCTTTTGTCACACGTTCTGTCACATCTTTTGTCACACGTTCTGTC
>CANTHI010000032.1 GCA_947653505.1 uncultured Eubacterium sp. | reverse complement strand
TACAAAATAAAGCTGAAAAATTTGTGCAGAGTCTGAAAAAGTCTGTACAAATTTTTCAGCTTTATTTTGTATCTCTGATAACAGGATTTGTTTATAACAATCGGAAAGGAACCAGATCACTATGACCTTTAACGAGCTTCACCGCACTGTATTAAAATCAAAAAAAGACAATACCCCTCTGCCGGAAAATCTAAGCAAAAACGAACAGCACCAGCTGGATTGTCTGCTTCATCCGGATGAACACCCGCTTGTCTGGAAAACCGGCGACTGTGACTGTAAAGATGAAAAATGCGCCGCTGCCTGTACGTTTGCCGCGCTGGAAATCAAAGACGGCCAGATTTCCTTTAACCCGGAAAAATGTACCGGCTGTGCCAGATGTATTGAAGCCTGCCAGAACAAAAACCTGACCTTCAGTCACGATTCTGTAAAGGCTCTGGAAATGCTAAAAGATGATGCCCACCCGGTATATGCACTGATGGCTCCTGCCTTCGTCGGCCAGTTCGGCGAAGCTGCCACACCTTCCCGCATCCGTACTGCCTTAAAACAAATCGGTTTTGCAGGCATGATTGAGGTCGCTGCTTTTGCGGATATCTTAACCCTCAAAGAAGCGCTGGAGTTTCAGCACAATATGAAACGGCCAGGCGCCTTTCAGCTCACAAGCTGCTGCTGTCCGGTCTGGATCCGGCTGATCCGCAACGACTTTCGCAAAATTGTGGAACATCTTCCCGCATCGGTATCCCCGATGATCGCCTGCGGCCGTATTGCAAAGCATCTGCATAAGGGCTGCCGTACTATTTTTGTCGGTCCCTGTCTGGCTAAAAAGGCAGAGGCAAAAGAGCCTGATCTGGCAGGTGCCATTGACTGTGTACTGACTTTTGAAGAGCTTTCTTATTTGTTTGATACGTTTCAGGTAGATTTTACTGTACTGGATGACGAAGTCAGAGAGCACTCCGCCGCTGCCGGAAGGCTGTATGCCAGAACCGGCGGAGTCAGTCAGGCCGTAACGGAATGCGTGAAAAACATCAGTCCGGACTGCCATGTCGATCCGGTCTGTGAGAACGGCGTCGCGAACTGCAAAAAACTGCTGGATGATATTTTGCATGGAACCGCATCCGGAAACTTTTTTGAAGGCATGGCTTGTGACGGTGGCTGCGTCGGCGGTCCCAAACGGGTCATTTCTGTGGAACAGGGCACCCGGCTCGTCAACGATTATGCCGCACAGGCGCCTTACCGGACACCGGCAGAAAATCCTTATGTCATTGATCTGATTCACCGGCTTGGTTTTTTTACGATTGAAGAATTTTTGAAAAACAGTGATATTCTTACACGCAGTCTCTGATAAGTGTTACATTATATAATTTTATTTTTTGGGGAACCGGAACAATGAAACAGGGCCGGTTCCCTCATCCAGCGTCCGGCCAGCCAGTATATGCTATTCTGGTTTATCCAGGTCAGGGCATTATACGATGCGCCGTCCGGATTCTTTTTTTTCAAAATAACGATCAATATTTTTTTTGATTTCTGCAGGCTTTTCACTCTTTAACAGATACCCCTGCGGCTTTAACGGGATAACCTTTCTGACACTGTCCGGATCGACCTTTGCCGTCAGAAAAAAGACCGGAATGTCCGCAAACTCCTGCTCTGAGCGGATCATGCCCAGTACCTGAGCCCCATCGCATACCGGCATATCATAATCGAGCAGCACAAGATCCGGCTGTTCCAGTGCCATGCTGCGGATGGCAGCCGCCGCGGAATTGACCGTCGTAATCTGGTAGTCTTCCTGCAAAAGCGCTTTCATCGCCAGCTGTACTGTATCCGAATCATCCACCACAAGCAGCTTCTTTTTGCGGCTCTTATTTTCCCATTCATTTCTGTTCAGATATTTTTCTATTTCTGTCATCGTATGCTCCTGCGGGACAGCTTCCTTATGTTTTGTTTTTATGAGACGCGGAGTCATCGCGCAGTATGCGAAATATCCTTCCTCCGTTGAAAACAGCAGACTGTACTGTGGAAGCTGCTGTCGCATCGTCCGCTGAAACTGTTCATAAGTCAGCAGATGCTCACTTTCCAGCCGGTATTGCTCTTCTCTCAGGAAGCGTTTCTGTACGCTTTCTGAAAACTGTCTCGCAATATATCTGGCAGCGTTTAACAGCACGGTATTTAATCTTCCTCCCGAATCTCCGATCATTTTTCCAACTGTTTTGATCAGCAGTTTTTCTTCAAAGATCAGAATGATTTCCCTCTGCTTTCCATTTCCGCTGCCATAAATAAGCCGGTAATAAATACCGTTTCCAAACCATTCCCCACCATAACATTCACTGACGACTTTTGCCTGCAGACAGAACAGCTCCTGCATCAGACGGATGATCGTCTGTATGACAACAAACTGTTCTTCTTCTGGCATCAGGTTGACCCATCTGCTCGTTTTCTTCCCGACAATTGCGCGGTCTTCTGTCAATATATGTCCAATCAGCCATCCGGCACATACACTTAAAAAATGTGAAATTGCGTCTTTGGCATATCCGGACTGTTCCAGCTCCTTTTCCAGCGCCGGAAGTGTATGCAGAGTAAAATCCTCATGCAGACGCCTGTGTGTCTCCAGTCCTTCATATGACACAGATTTCATATAAGCCTCTTCTTTTGTGAAATGCTCAGATGCGTACTTTTTAAAATATTTGATTCCTTCCTGACAGACCCAGGGTCCTTTTTCTTCCTGCCCGCTAAATGCAAACAGCTTGTTTACTATTTTATAAAGTTGTCTATGTTCTCTGTCTATTGCATCTATTCCAATATTAAATCTGTCTTCCCAGATCAGATGATTTCCCATGCGAATCCTCCTTTTCATACACAAACCGTACTTTTAAACTATTATATGCAAAAGGCCCGCATCTGACAAAGCAAAAAAGAACATGTTCCAGACTGTCTGCTCCGGACATGTTCTTTTTATCTGATTATGTAGGAAAACTATCCACTCCCATCCTCGGCACCGCTGCTTTTTTCCACAATCACTTTTTTTCTTTTTCCGCTGTAATCGGAGTAATCACGATATTCTCTGCCGATACTTTTGTCTTTCTTTTCACGATATCTTCAATCTGCGCACGCTTGGCGTCTGTCACGTCTCCCATATTCAGCACTACGTCCGCGGCATCTTCTGTAATGCTTACTACCACGTCAGTAAATCCTTTTGCCTCCAGCAGCATTTCCGCGTCAGATTCACGCTGTGCGATATCGGTTAATGTCACCATTTTATCGACTGCATCCTGCTTTTCTTTATCGGAAATGGCAGTGCTGTTAATCACCTCCATCAGATCTTCCTTATTCTGGGAACGTACCTGTTCCCGATTTAATTTTGCTTCTACCGCAAAGTCAATGTTCGATACTCCTGTGCTCGTAAGCACTGTTTCCCCCGGATTGCTGATCTGTGAATCCTGCGATCCGGAATCTGTGGCTGCCGCGTCACTGCCGGCTGCAGATGCTGCGCCGTCATTTCCCGCGCCATCGTTCTTTGCATTTTCTTTTTTATTTCTGGCTTTGTCCTGCTTTGTCTTTTTTGCGGCTGCATCGTCTGTTTTTGTACCGGCTGCCGCATCATCCAGACTGGTATCGATCTGTGTCTCAGCAAAAATCTCCGCGTCGGCCAGTGTTTCATCATAGACAATGTCATAATCCTCATCCGTCAGCCCCGCACTGGTCTCGGTAAGTTCCCCGTCGCCGATGCTGCTGTGCGTATAGCTTAAATACCCTGCTGCCGCGATCATCAGCGCCAATGCGGTAATAATAATCTGATTTTTTTTGAAAAGCTTTTTCATACTGATTCCTTCTCCCTGCATGGTCTTTTTACTATTGTTATTGTATTCCTGTGCCGTTTTATTTATGACATGATTTCGTGATCTTAAGATTCCTGCAGCTTTACAATTTTAATTTTATGCACCTCAACCGGAAATAATGCCGCTACAGCCTCCTGAATCTGCTGCCTGACCCTGGAATCCGCTCCTCCCTGCGCAATGACCAGCACACCTTCCACAGACGGCATTTTCTGCTGGCTGATATAAGGTTCCCTGCCGTCTGTCTCCTGATAAATCGTAGACTCCTGATACTGGGTGCCCTGCTGGTTTTCGCCCACTCCGCTGGAAGATTTTGTTACATCTTTTTCCACAACAGCTTCCCCGCCATCCTGAAACGTGATCATCACATGCACGTCCCCGACGCCTTCCATACACCCTAACGCCTGCTCCAGCTCGCCGGCCAGCTGTTTTTTATAAGTCCGGATCTGATCGTCCGCATTCCCATCCTTTCCCGATGATTCCTCAAATACCGCGTCCGTACGCAGCTGCTCCCCGCGTTCTGCAGGCAGTGCGATAACAAGCAGCAAAATACCGCCAAGACCCAGAATCAGCCATTTTGTCCGGTCCATTTTTTTCAACATATCTGTCAGCCATTTCACAATGTCAGTCTCTTTTTCCTCCTTTCCCAATACCAGTTTCTGTTTCCTTTTTTCCAGATTCTTGTCAGCCATTCCAACATGCCTGTTTGTCAGCCATCTTACAATACCAGTCTCTTTTCCAGCACATACAGGCAGCTGAAATACAGCCCTGCCATCTGACTCTTATTCCGAAATAAAAATCTGTGTTTCAGAAAGTCCGCAGGTTTCTTTTAAAAAATCCATCATCTGCTGCTTCGCCTGCGTATGCTGCTGCCTGTAACCGGCATCCAGCCAGACAGACACCTGTTTTATTTTATAATCTTCGGATAGTGTTACACGGATCATGGATACAGGCATTCCCTGCTCCTGTGCCTGCGCGGTCAGATTTGCGGCCACCTTATCTTCATACAGCTGCAGCTCATAACGGTTCTGCTGCTGGCGGATCCTGTCCGCATCTTTTGTAAAATCATCCATCTGCTTCCAGAATTTTTCATAAGACTGCTCCATTCTTTGCGCACCCCCGCTGCCGGTAAAGCGCAGCACCGGCGAGATCAGGACAAGCAGCAGAATCATACCGGATAAAAAACGCAGATATTTTTTATATTCCTCTGCAGCAGCCAGCTGCATAAATATCGTAAGAATCAGATATAAAATTAAAAATTCCCTCATCCATCTGATAATTTCCTGCATAGCCCCTCCCGATACCGCATCCGGCCATATGTTTCAGACAGTCAGTGAGGTCGCCGCGCAGATAATCGCCGTTGTCAGGAAAAATAGCAATACCGCGTAAAACATGAGCTTTAAATACAAAGCCGCCGACTGTCCAAGTGCCGCTACCGCCGCACAAAAACGTTTATCCGCCACCGGCTCCATCAATGCGGCGCAGGCACGGTACAGTACCATAAACACCGCTGTCTTTACAAGCGGCAGAAAACTGATCACAATTAATACAAAAAGCGCTGCCACACCCACACTGTTTTTAATCAGCATGGCAGAACCGGCAAGTATTTCCGTCATTGAATTGAGTATCTGTCCGGCACCCGGTATCGCGCGTACGGCTCCGGCAGCCGTACTGCGTCTGAGCCCGTCAATCCCCGGCGCCAGAAGCCCCTGTACAATATTCAGTCCGACCAGCGCTGTCGTAAACAGCCTGATGCACCATCCCACACTGTCCGACAAAAGACCCGCGATTCTTACAAACCGCCCCTCCGTCAGATCATTGACCAGCTGCAGCACCAGATAGACCTGAACTACCGGCATCAGTATTTTTGCAAATACCGTATCAATCAGGTAAATCATCAGCAAAAGCAGCTGATAATATGCTCCCGCGCTGATACTTCCGCTGGAAAATACCATACTCAGGCAAAAGGCCGGCTGCAGTACCTGCATAAAATCCACCAGCTTTGTAAAAAATCCTTCCACAGATTCTGTCATCAGTAAAAACAGCCTCAGGATCAGCATCATTAAAATCAGATATACTCCTAAAAAACCCAGATCCGAAATATACTTTTTCTGCATGGAAGACGTCATCTGCAGCAGCACGGAAAACGCGATGGCAAGCGTTAAAATCTGAATCAGCACCGTACGGTTTTCCCGATAATCGGCAAAGACAACCTGCTTTAACTTTTCTCCCAGCGCGGCAAATCCCAGTGACAGCCCGTTTTGCATCATGTCCTGTACCAGCTGGGAAAACGTAAGCTGCCCCAGATCTTCCTGCCGCAGATATGCATCGATATCCGAAAGTCCAAGCTGGGACAGCAGTTCCTGCTCTGTTGCCTGTAAATCGGATGGTTCTGCTCCTGTAAAATGATCCTGCGATTCCGATTCTGATTCTGACGGATGCTCCTGCCTTTCTGTTCGTGTTTGCGGATCTGTCTGCCCGGTCATATTTTGTACACCCGCCTGCACAATACAGCAATGATTTTTTACAACAGACAACGCCGTAACCGGCAGCAGCAGAGCTGACGTCACTATAACCAGCAGCAGAACGGACAGCCGCTTCACAGCACATCTCCTATCATTTCCACAAGCGCAAGCAACGCCGGAAAGCTCAGGAATAAAATGGAAACCCGCGCGAACAGCTCAATCTGGCTGGCTATGGCGCTGTAGCCGGCATCCTTGCACAGATCGGACACAAACTGGGTAATGTAGGAAATTCCAAGCATTTTCAAAATAGTATCCAGATACACCCCGTCGATCGTTACCTGTGCTTTCAGCTCACTCAGGTATCCCAGCACAGTCTGCAGACTGCCAAGCAGATACAAAAATATGCAGATACAGACTGCCATGCTCAGCAATACACTGTATTCCGGCTTTGTCTGCTTTAACAGCAGCGCCAGCAGAACGCCGCTGACCGCAAGCGCCGCCACTTTTAATATCTCCATCGCTCCACCCCGCTTTTTTATAAAGTAAACAGCGACTGCATCGTTTCAAACAGTTCATAAATATACGGCACGACCCAGAATAAAACAACCATCAGTCCGGCAAGGCTGATTAAAAACGCATGCTCATCCCTTCCGCTGTGTTTTAACACCTGACTTAATACAGATACGATAATGCCGACCGCCGCAATCTTAAAGATCAGATTAATACTCATATGCTCTCTCCTCATAATAGTATAATAATGGAAAACAGCCCTGCCGTATAGCAAAGACAGCAATACAGCTTTCTTTTCCCTGCAAAATCCGCATACTGGCTCTGGATTACCGCGTCCAGCCTTTTCCGCGCAGGCTGCAGCAGCTGCAGGGACGATTCCAGGGAAGTATAGGAAAACACTTCCCCAACCCGGAGCAGCACCTCATACGCATCCGGCGCGAGATTCATCTGTCTGCGCAGTTTTTCACAGACCTTCCTCCAGATCACCGGAATATCCGCCTCCCGATTCTCTTCCATCTGACTGCTGACCTGCAATAGCAGTTCTCCATAAGGCTTTTTCATATGCCGCGACAGATGTATCAAAAGCTCAGGCAGCGGACAGCGGTTGTAAGTAAGCTCCCCCTCAATCGCGGTAAGCAGCTCTGCCAGCAGCTCAGTCTGGCGCATCATTCCATACAGTCCGGCTGTACAGCTATATGCCATTCCTGTAGACGCCGCCAGAATACAGATACATCCGAGCAGCTTTAACATAGCAGCTCCTGCTTTGCGTTATACAGCTGGTAGCTGCGCTCACCCGTTTCTTTTTTATCGATGACCAGATAACGCTCAAAAAACTTCTGCTCTAAAAACTCCCGCAGCACCGGCTTTTTTTTCACTTCCTCCAGATCCCTGGCATGGACAGAGCCCAGAATGCTGCAGCCACAGTGAACCGCATAAGCGACCGCCTCCACGTCTTCTTTTGATCCAAGCTCATCCACTGCCACCACCTGCGGCGACATCGTACGGATCAGCAGCATCATACCGCTGGATTTCGGACAGCCGTCCAGCACATCGGTCCGCATCCCCACATCATTTTGCGGAACCCCACGGTAACAGCCCGCAATTTCCGAACGCTCATCCACAATACTGACCTTGAGTCCGCTATGCTCTCTGGTTCCATTTGAAAGCAGCCGGATAAAATCCCGCAGCAATGTCGTCTTGCCTCTTCCTGGCGGCGAAATCAGCATCGTATTATAAATGCCCGACTGTTTCTCAGACGGATACCGGTACAGATAAGAAATCAGACGTCTCGCACATTCCTTTTTTTCATGATTGACACGGATATTCAAATAAGAAATATTGCGGATCGTATGCATCCATCCTTCCTGAAATACTGCCTGTCCGCTCAGTCCTACCCTGTGCCCTCCTTCGAGTGTAATAAACCCATTGCGAATCTCTTCCTCAAACGCAAACAGTGAATAACGGCTGATAAATACAATCATATCGCTAATATCATGTGACGTTACCACATAGGCATTCTGTGTATCTTTCGTCAGATAGCTGTCCTTTAAGCTGAAAAAGTATTCACCGCGGTCCGTTAAAAACATCATCGGCTGGCTGACCCGGATACGGATTTCTTCCAGCTGTTCCGTATCATCCAGCTGTTCCAGTACTTTTTTTAATTCTTCCCGGATATGTAATGGAAATATTTTTAAAATATGATTCATATCAGTGCTGCTCCTTTCTTTTTGCGCATCTGGATCTCAAAAAAAATAGTCACGGGACATATTCTGAAAGTTGTCCCATGACTATATATATGTGCTGTGAATTTATTTAGAACTAATACTCTGATTTCTGTCCAAAGGAACAGTTTTTATAACACCACTCACTACAGCGTCCCCTTAAGGTCTGCACCTGATTTTTGAGCGATACTCCTGAGAAAAGTCAGGCGCAGATTTATCCTATTATTTGCTTACGATTCATGATTGATTTGCTGTATCACGGAACAAATACTTTTTATCTGCTATCCGTGCGCTTTGAAAATAATCAAAATCTATTCCCTGCAATGATCTGCAATCCCAAAACATATAATCCATATCCGTCACATTTTCTAATACAAATCTTCCCATCTCTAATCGTTCCAACATGCTGCAGCGGATAAACATCCCATTCATATTTTTTACCTGTGAAGTATCAAAATTGCTAAGATCCAATTCTTTCAGGCTCCGGCAATTGCCAAACATCCATCTCATATTTTTTACTCTGGACGTATCCAGTCTGCCCACATTTAATCTTTCCAGCCCGCTGCATTGGCAAAACATACGCCCCATAACCAACACCTGTGAAGTATCCAGCCCATCCAGATCAAGCTCTTTGAGATTTTTGCAGCCATAAAACAGGTTCCTCATATCCGTCGCCAAAGATGTATCAAAATGATGATGAAAGCAGATCGTTTCCAGCCTGCTGCAATCCCTAAACAGATCGGAACAATCCGGATTGGCTATCACCCCACCCTCTCCAGCTATAAAAACTTCACATCTGCTGCCTTCTCTGTTACTCCATACGAAAACACTGCCATCCCCGGCTTCTGACACATCCCATCTCTCCTGCGGCGCCCCTTCCATAGAATCCAGAAAGGTAATGGAAGTAACCTCTTTGCACAATATCGGCACTCCAAGCAGATATTTCTTTCTCTGTTGCCCCTTTTTCATCCGGTCTGCCCGCAAAATGTTCTGAAACTGCTCAAAAATGCTGACAGTCTCTAACAGATAAACAACCTTCCCTGCATATTTTTCTCCTCCGCGTACCGTTCCATCCAGCTTTGTAATCCCTACCAAAGTCCCTTCCTCAGAAAACAGCTCTTCTTCCGGAAGCTCCATACCATTCACATCCCATGCTGCCTCATATGTATGGATTTTAACAGAATGCTCCACACAACGCAACGCTATAGGCTCAGCAGCCGAAACCTGTATTTCATGAAAAGCAATCATTGGAACTGTTTCTCCAAATCTAACCGCTGCCTTTAAACTCGCGGTACCTCCCATGATCACCTTCGGAAAATCTGCAGATACTTTTGTATGAAGCGCAATGCCCCTGCGTGCATTTATTTTCTTATTGTATTCTTTGTCTGCATTGTTGTGAAAATAGATAGATACTTCATACCGTTTATACATCTCCAGTTCCAGGCTGTTCTGGACCGGCTGCCCTATTTCAGCTATTTTCAAAAACTGACGCTCATCTCCAAACTGCGGATGATCAATAACCGAATTAAACACCGCATGATCAGGCAGATCATCATAATGAAAGACTGCGCACTCCGTTCCGCGGCCTCCCAGACTCAATACATAATTGTCCATTTTAGCCATATCCTTTCGTTTCTCCTATGGATATTTCTGCTATTTTTTCTCATATTTAATATCTTTCATTTTGCCCCGGTGCCACTTACCGTATTTCCATTTTTTCTGCTAAGTAATGTTTAGATGATTTCTTTTTCCTATCTTCTTCAAACTGACTCAGGATTTCATCCAACTGCTGCGGAATATGATCCGACCTGATTTTGATAACTCCCGGTTCGTTTCCTTCTGGCTTTTTTTCTTTCACTGGCTCTATACACCCAAAAAACATGTCTTCTTTATTTACAACTTTCAGCATATTAAAGCTGCTGGTATCCGGCCGTCTCATGCTGCTACACCCGTAAAACATATGCTTCATATTTGTAACATCCGATGTAACGAATCTCTTTACAGAAATCTCTTTAAGCTTTTTGCAGTTTTTAAACATATAGCTCATATCCGTTACCTGTGAAGTGTCATAACCGCTGACATCTAATTTTTCCACACTGCTGCAACCATTAAACATACTTTTCATGTTTCTTACTTTCGCAGTATCAAATTTGCTCACATCCAGTTCCGCCAGGCTTCCGCAACCATAAAACATCCAGCTCATATTTACCGCTTCTGATGTATCAAAACCACTGACATTCAGTTCTTTTAAAGCGCCGCAGTTATAAAACAAACTCTCCATATTTTCAACCTGGAATGTATCAAAACCTTTCACATCCAGTTCCTCTACTTCTTTGCAATTATAAAACATATAACTCATTTCCGTTGCCTGTGAAGTACAAAAACCGCTGATATCCAACTTTTTCACACTGCTGCACCCACTAAACATGCTTTTCATGTTCGTTACCTTCGCAGTATTAAATCTACTCACATCCAGTTCCGTCAGATTCCCGCAGTCTCTAAACATCCAGCCCATGCTATTCACTTTTGATGTATCAAAACTACTGACATCCAGTTCTTTTAAATGGCTGCAGTTATAAAACAGACACTCCATATTTTTAATCTGAGATGTATCAAAGCCTTTTACATCCAGTTTCTCTACTTCTTTGCAATTATAAAACATATAACTTATATCCGTTGTCTGTGAGATATCAAAACCACTGATATCCAGCTTTTTCACACCACTGCACCCACTAAACATGCTTTTCATGTTCGTTACCTTCGTAGTGTCAAATTTACTCACATCCAGTTCCGTCAGACTTCCGCAATCCCTAAACATCCAGCCCATATTGGTCACTTTTGAAGTATTAAAGCTACTGATGTCCAGCCTTTTCACACTACTGCAGCCACAAAACATGTCTCTCATGTTCGTTACCTTCGCAGTGTCAAATTTACTCACATCCAGTTCCGTCAGATTCCCGCAGTCTCTAAACATCCAGCCCATGCTATTCACTTTTGATGTATCAAAACTACTGACATCCAGTTCTTTTAAATGGCTGCAGTTATAAAACAGACACTCCATATTTTTAATCTGAGATGTATCAAAGCCTTTTACATCCAGTTTCTCTACTTCTTTGCAATTATAAAACATATAACTTATATCCGTTGTCTGTGAGATATCAAAACCACTGATATCCAGCTTTTTCACACCACTGCACCCACTAAACATGCTTTTCATGTTCGTTACCTTCGTGGTGTCAAATTTACTCACATCCAGTTCCGCCAGATTCCCGCATCCTTTAAACATCCATGCCATATTAGTTACTTTTGATGTATCAAAGCTGCTAACATCCACGTTTTTTAAGATGCTGCAGCCACTAAACATGCTCTCCATATTTTGAACCTGAGAGGTATCAAACCCTTTCACATCTAATTTGACAAGATTCTCACAGCCAGAAAACATATTCCTCATATTTGTTACCTTTGAAGTAGCAACTCCGCTCAAATCCAGCCTTTTCAGCGATTTGCACTGGCCAAACATTGTCCCTATATTTGTAACCTGTGACAAGCCAAGCCCACTGGTATCTAATTCTGTGAGACTGCTGCATTGGTAAAACATATTCCTCGCATTCGTTACCTGCGACATATCAAAGCAATCCTGAAACTGAATACTTTTCAGCCTGCAGCAGTCACGGAACAAATTCGCACTATCCGGATTGGCTGCTACGCCGCCTTCCCCCGCGATAAAAAAAGCATATCCGTCTTCCATTTTTTCTGCCCATGCGATAACGCTTCCGTTCCCATCCCTGGAAACATCCCAATGACTCTGTGGCGCCCCTGCCAGTGTATCCAGAAAAGTAACAGAAACAATTTCTGCACACAGCACCGGTGTCCCGAGCATATACTGTTTCGTACCCTCACTTTTGTCCACCCGTAAGATATTGTTCCTGATATCATATACTTTGATTGTATAAACGACTCTTCCCGCTGTACTATTGCTCCCCCGAATCGTCCCGTCCAGTTTATGCACGCCCAAAAACGTTCCTGTTTCTGAAAACAATTCCTCTTCCGGAAGCTCCCACCCGTTCACTTCCATGTCAGTTTTATACATCTGTATCCTGGCCGAATGCTCCACAAAACGGATTGCCAGCGGCTCAAATGCGCTGACTGATACTTTGCTCCAGACTGTCATCACCTCCTCTTCCCCAAAAGTGACCGCTGCCTGGATATCTGCCTCCCCCTCTTTGATTTTTTTTGGATAACTGGATGATACCTTTGCATGCCGGGCAATCCCTGCCTGTCCATAGTCCCTTTTATTATACTTCTTATCCGCATCATTGTGAAAATAAATACAGACCTCATACTGCTTTCCGCCCTCCAGCCGGATATGGTCTGTATATGCCTGTCCCTTCTCCGCAATCTTCACAAACTGCCGCTCGTCACCAAATTCCGGATGATCGACAACCGAGTTAAATACTGCATGATCTGGCAGACTGTCATTGTGATAAACGGTACGCCGCGGACCCCAGCTTTCAGATATAAACCGTTCCTTCTCCATGATCCTGATATCCCCCTTTTAACATTTTATTCATCTATCGCATATTCTCTTTCAAAAAACAGCTGCATTCGTACGTCACCATCTCGGAGGGGACAAAAAATACTTCACAATAGCCACAATGACCGCTATCGTCAAAACCCATGTCAGGATCTGCGTCAAAAACGCAGTGATGGCCTCCCGAAAGATCCAGAGCGCGGCAATTACAGCTGCAATGCTAAGCAACGATAAAAGAATTGGCAGAACCCGTTCCCAGGGAATTTGAGAGCCTATATTCCAGAAAAGCCCTCCTTTCCGCTGTAAAGATATCTTTCTCCCTCCAGATGAAACTGGCATCTGACGCCCGGATGAAGCAGGCATCTGACGTCTGGATAGTCCGGCTGTCTGGACATGCCTCCGTTTTCCCGGGCGGTTTGAAAAACCTGTTGTCCTTCCCTGCGAAGGCCTTCTTTTATGATTAAAATCATGTGCCATAACATACTCCTCTTAGCAAAAGCTGAAATATATAATCTCTTTCATTAAATCCCCTGTCATAAAAGGCCGATACGCCTTATTCATATCTGGA
>CANTHI010000031.1 GCA_947653505.1 uncultured Eubacterium sp. | reverse complement strand
GTGTTTACAAGGCTTCTGGAGCCTATAAATACTTTAATTAAATTTGAATTGAAAACTTCGCTTATTTGCCCATCTGCGCAGCAACTTCAGCCGCAAAATCTTCATTCTTCTTTTCGATACCTTCACCCGTCTCAAAGCGGATAAATTTCTGAATAGATACTTCCGCGCCTGCCTCTTTGGATACCTGCTCCAGATATTTGCCTACTGTCTGCTTTCCATCTTCTGCTTTTACATATACCTGGTCTACAAGGCAGATTTCTTTTAATTCTTTGTTCACACGTCCTTCAATCATGCCGTTGATCACTTTCTCCGGTTTCTGTGATTCTTTCGGATCATTCATGATCTGGGCACGCAGGATTTCTTTTTCGTGTGCAATATAATCCTCGCTGATCTCTTCCCTGCTGACATACTTCGGATTTAAAGCTGCGATCTGCATACAGATATTTTTTACAGCCTCTTTGACTGCATCGTTAACCACATCTGTCTTTGCAACCGCTACGACACCAATACGTCCGCCGCCGTGGATATAATCTACGACACAGCCGTTGTCTGCTTCTGCCTTTTCAAATCTGCGGATCTTTAAGTTTTCACCAATGACTGCAATCTGCTCTACCAAAGAATCTTTGACGGTCTTGCTGCTGTCTTCGATCCATGCTTCTTCCATAAAGGCATCCATATCAGCTGCCTGTGTAGCAAGCGCCTGTTTTGCTACTTTTTCTACATAAGTCTGGAATTTTTCATTCTTTGCCACAAAATCTGTCTCTGAGTTTACTTCTACGATTGCCGCACGCTTATCGTCTTCTACTACGACCTTTACAATACCTTCTGCTGCGATACGGGATGCTTTTTTCTCAGCCTTTGCCTGTCCATTTTTTCTCAAATATTCAACGGCAGCTTCCATGTCCCCGTTCGTCTCGCCTAAAGCCTTTTTACAATCCATCATGCCTGCGCCGGTCATTTCACGCAGTTCTTTTACCATTCCTGCTGTAATAGCCATTTTATTTTTCCTCCAAAATCCATCCTCTTAGTCTGCAGTCCGGACAAGCCGGTCTGTGAATTTTACTCTTCTACAGGTGCCTCTTCCATCATCTGCTCTTCTGCTTCCTGTATTTCTTCTGCTTCACCCTGTTTTGCTTCCACAACTGCGTCTGCCATCTTGGAAACAATCAGTTTTACGGCACGGATCGCGTCGTCGTTGCCCGGAATAACAAAATCCAGTTCTTCAGGATCACAGTTGGTATCCGCAATACCGATCAGCGGAATGCCTAATGTATGACCTTCCTGTACACAGATTCTTTCTTTCTTCGGATCTACAATAAAGATTGCATCCGGAATGCGTTTCATTTCCTTGATGCCGCCTAAGTTTCTCTCTAATTTTTCCTGCAGCTTCTTTAACGCAAGCACTTCTTTTTTCGGAAGCACGTCAAAAGTACCATCTTCTTCCATCTTTTCAATGCTCTTTAACTTTGCAATCCGGCTCTGAATCGTCTTAAAGTTGGTCAGCATACCGCCAAGCCATCTTTCGTTTACGTAATACATGCCGCAGCGTTCTGCTTCTGTACGGATAGCATCCTGCGCCTGCTTTTTTGTACCTACGAAGAGAATCGTTCCACCGTTTGCCACGATATCCGCAACTGCATTGTAGGCTTCGTCTACCTTGCCTACGGATTTCTGCAGGTCAATAATATAGATGCCGTTGCGCTCTGTGTAAATATACGGAGCCATCTTCGGGTTCCATCTTCTTGTCTGATGTCCGAAATGAACACCGGCTTCCAGTAACTGCTTCATTGAAATAACACTCATTCTTTTTTCCTCCATCTGGTTTTATACTGCCATATGCTTCCAAACGCAATACGACCAGAAGATGCCTGCCTGCGCAGGAACCTCCCTCTCTGGAATTTCAGGGTTCTGGCACCTGTATTGCTCCACATATGTGATTTTTTGACTTATCTACTATAGCACAGGTGATGCGTGGTTGCAAGTATTTTTTACATAAAATGGGGGGGAACTTTTGTTGGATGGTGGCTATGAGGACGCCAGTCTGAAAGGCATACAAACCGGCAGGGCAGGCATATATACAAATTGATACAGTTTTGCCGGATATTCGGAAATCGTTACAAAAAAGCACAGCCCTCCGGACATTCCCCATCCGGAAGGCTGCACCGCACTCCTTCTTACTGTCTGGTCAGAATCTGCGCAATCTGGCGGAAACTGGACCCTTTTTTTATTTTGTATGTCCCCGGCTGCAGCATATTATCATAATCGTTCGAGCCGAGAAACGAGTTAAATTCATCCGCGTCATCCACCAGCCCGGCTTCAAATACCTTTGCCGATACCATACGGGAGACATCTCCGGATGCTATGACGATCTCCACCTCATCTTTGTCTGAATTATCTTTATTTGAATTATCTTTATTTGAATTGTCTTTATCTGAAGAATCCTTTGGCTTACTGTCTGCCGGATCTTTTTTGGATGGCTTGTCCGTGTCTTCTTTGCTGCCGGAATCTCCGGAGGAAGGCTTGTCTGCGGATGCGGAGTCACTGCCGCCGGACGGCTTTTGGGAAGCGTCTGTTCCGGACGACGGATCGTTTTGTGTACCGGATGGGTCAGAGTCACCGCCGGACTGGGAATCGCCGCCGTCAGGCGGATTCTGATCCGGATCTGCGGACGGATCGCTGCCATCGGACGGATCCTTTTGCGCATCTGCCAGCGGATCATCGTCAGACTGTGCAGGATCCGCCGGATCAGTGCCCGTCTCCAGATCTACGGAAGAAGCGCCGGACTGCGGGGGATCCGCCAGTGTTCCTCCAGGCTTGTTCTCCTGCATAATCATGCCCAGCTTCATCGCGCGACGGATGACTTCTTCATCAGAGATATTGTCGTGAAATAAAAATGCAATGGACAAAACCAGCGTTGCCACAATCACGCCGATTCCTGCTCCACGTAAATAATATTTGAATCTCATCTGGATCAGTCTCCTTTATAAAGTCCCAGTATCAGCCGTACTTCCCCGACTCCGAGTCCGAGCTTTCTGGCAATCGCTACCGAATCTCTTCCTTCCTCATACAGACGCAGGATTTCTGCCCTGACGTTTACCTCTTCTGCCTGTGCGTCTGTGCTGGTATCTGTATCCGTGTCTGAGGCTGCCGCAGTCTCTTCTGCCTGTACTGTGGCAGTCTGTGTCTCTCCTGCCGCTGCCGCGTCAGACTGTGTTTCCTGAAAGGCCGGCTTTGCCGCGGACGGTTTTGGAGCCGCAGGCTCTGCCGGTACCGGATTCTGAGGAATCTGGTTTTTGATCTGGTTCAGATAATAACTGGTCATTTCTTCTTCCTGTGACTTTAGGTCCTGCAGCTGCTGCGTCAGGCCGGAAGTAAAATCGGTAAGCTCTGTATGCTTATCGTTGAGCATACTGTATAAGAACATGATCTCATTGTGTGTTTTGTTGATCTTTTCTATGACTGTATCCGAATATTCGTTGATGGCCATAATCTTTTCATTCGTCTGCTTTTCCAACGCGCGCTCGGTGCGGTCTTTGCTGTCATCAATCGTATCTTCCACGATATCCACAACCCGTTGTCTGGATTTTTCCAGCTCATGCTCCAGCATGACACCCATTTCTTCCTTGCTCAGTTCTGAAATATGTCTGAGTTCTTCGGGTGACAGTTTTTCAGTCACCCAGAAGCTTGCCAGGATAAAAGCCATCCCGACAATCAGTAATATGATCTCTATGACGGTCATTCCTATACCCTCTGCATTTTTATCATTCTTTTCATGATTATTTTAATCTTTTCATCATATCTTAATGTCAAACCCGCTGGCCATCGTCTGTTTGACCTTTACGACGCCGTCCGGCAGGTTTTCCTTTTTTTCTTTCTTCTTTTTTCCACGCTGATTGATATACTCATTGGAGCCTTTTTCTTTTGCATCGTATTTTTTCTGGTCGTTATCCGCGTTTTCTTTTTTGTGGACTTCCTGTGCCTTGCTCTGTTCTTTCTGTTCTTCGCGGATCTGGATGTGCTGCTGTTCGACGGCTGGCCTCTGGTTCTCCTGATGACGGATTGCACTGACATCCTGTGTGTTTTGTATCATTCCATTTAAATGAACCGGTCGTACTGTCATACTTTCACCTTCTATCATGATTTCTTCGTCAGGATCTCCATATAGGCGCCCATCGTTTTCTGCATTTTGGAGAGTGCCTTTGTATGAAGCTGCGAGATTCTGGACTCCGAAACCTCCAACACTTTACTGATTTCTTTTAACGTAAGATCTTCATAATAATATAACAAAATAACCTTTTTTTCTTTTTCGGTCAGACGCTCCATCGCTTCCTGAAGCTTTTCCCGAAGCTCGGTCTCCTGCACCTGCTCCTCCGGCTGGATAAAATGGGAGTTGTGTCTGGCATCCATAACAGGCTCCGAACCCTGCTCGATAAATTCGTTTAACGAAACAACATTTGTTATTTTAAGCTGTGACTGCCATTCCATCAGCTCCTCACCGGATAAGCCGAGCTCTTTTGCCACTTCTTCATCTAATGCCGTTTTTCCGGTCTGCATCTCTACTCTTTTGACTGCCTCATCGATCTTTTTCTGCTTCTGGCGGACTGTCCTTGGAATCCAGTCCATTTTCCGGATCTGATCCAGGATCGCTCCCCGGATCCTGAGACTGGCATATGTCTCAAATTTTACCTCTTTATCCATATCAAATTTATCGATCGCATCAATCAGGCCGAAAATCCCATAGCTGACAAGATCGTCATATTCCACATTATAGCCCAGATACATACTCAGTCTGCCTGCCACAACTTTTACAAGCGGTGCGTATTCCAGAATAATCTGTTCCCGCAGCTCCGGCGTCCGCTTTGTCTGATACATTTCCCAAAGTTTTTCTTTCGAAACCTTATTCATGTTAAACCTCCAGGCAGTCTCCTTTTAAATACTCAGCTTTCCTGTTCTTCCTCGATAAACTCCATATCCTCGATAATCTCACCGTCCGCAAAACCAAGATCCTCTGCTGTCACAAACTCTTCATCTAACTGCGACAGGTTCATATCCAGTACGATCTTAATAATCATACCCAATACAAAAAATCCGACCAGCACAAAAAACATGGCCCGGATAAAAAAAGACAGGCTGAAATCATTTATATAGGATATCACGCACATTGCAAACGCAGCAATTAACGTTACGATCGCCGGAATCTGTTTTGTCTTCATAAAACTCCCCCAATACATTCAGATTATTTTCAGCGGTCTGCCCACTGACTTTATGTAATATTCCCCAGTATCACAATGCAGCTCTACCGTCCGTCCATAATTCAGCCCCGTGTCCTCTGCCAGCAGCCTGATGCCCAGCTCTTTGAGCTTTTTTTTGGATGCCAGCGCATTTTTATCTCCGATACTGCCAATCGAATCTGTCCCGGTCACTTCAAACATCTTCGCCCCGCCGGCTATTTTTGCCACCATGCGCGTTCTGCTTGCGCCTGCCCGCACCATCCGGTTTACGAGCTCGACGATCCCTGTATCCGCAAATTTGGCAATATTGGAATTGTTTCTTATTTTTGTACTGTCCGGCAGCATTATATGCGCCAGACCGCCGATCTTTGTGACCGGGTCATAAATAGCAATCCCAATGCAGGAACCAAGTCCGAGCGTTGTGATTGCATCCGGACTCTTGCAAATATTTAAGTCCGCCATTCCAACTTTTATCATCTGACTCATCTTTTAAACTCCCACCCTGCCTTTATTTTTTTAAAGCATGATTCCAAGTGACGTTAAGATCTTGTCATAAGAATCCAGCTCAGGCAAAAGGATAAAATAGCCTTCCAGCATCGTATCCCCTCCGAATGTCGTCTCAATCAGCAATGCATTATCGCCATACTGCCCGAACTGAATCGCCGGAATACTTAAAATCGCACCTGCCATATCAATAGCAATATACGGTACCGTAGGTGAAATATTCAGATTGGTCATTGCAGACAGTGCAGAAAGATAAGCCCCTGCAATAATATTTCCGATCTCCATCATCGCAGATAAATCCATCTCATCAAACGGCTCTTTATAATCATCATTTCTTCCGAGCAGATGGTTTACCAGGCTGTGTGCATCATCCATTTTCAGCAGAAACATCAGGCTTCCCTGAATATCATTCTGTACCCCCAGATAGATTCCCACAATTTCCTCTTCTTCCGAACCGATTGCAGTATTTAAATCCTGAACTGCCAGAAGCTTGACATTCGGCACTTCCATATTCAGTTTGATGTTCAGCAGAGTCGCAATTGCAGTCGTCGCATTTCCCGCTCCGATATTACCAATTTCTCTTAACACGTCAAAATACATACTGTTTATTTCGTCAAATGTAAATTTGCCCATATATTTCTCCCTGAATCTAATGATTCCTACTCACATTCCTGTTATACAGGAACTGTATGGAAACCTTACAGTCCCCATACAGTTCCAAAAACTTGCAAAAACACGTCCTGACACACAGCCTTCGTTTACTGACTCCTAAACCGTCTCATGTTCATCGATAATCGCATTGATGTCAAACAGTGACACAAGCTCATCCCCGTTTTTCCCAATGCCGTTGATAAACATTTCCTTTGCCTCTCTGGAGCTATGGGAAAGCTTGTCAATCTCATCCGAGCCAAGATTAATTACTTCTTTTACCTCATCCACAACAATTCCAAGCGCGTCTTTTTGCTCAAACTTTAAAATGATAATACGGGATGCGCCCGTATACACATCGTCTTCCAGCCCCATCTTTCTGCGGATACTCATAACCGGAATCACTTCACCACGCAGGTTAATGACACCCTTAAAATAAAATTGTGAGGTCGGCACCCTTGTAATTTTCTGCATTCTTACAATATTATCAATATAGCTGATATCGATTCCATACTGCTCACTGCCGATTTTTACAACAATGTACTGTTTTTTTGCTTCTTCTGTCGTTCCAATATAATCCACTTCCAGCACCTCCCTTACATCAGTGTATTCACGTCCAGAATGAGGGCAATCTCGCCGTCACCCAGAATCGTCGCACCGCTGATTATCTTGCTGTTGCTGATAAACTTGCCCAGAGATTTAATAACGATTTCCTGCTGCCCGAGCAGATTATCCACGACAAGTCCGGCCTGCTTTTCCCCTTTGTTTACAATAACAACCGTAAGACTCTCCGGCGCTACCTCAGGCTCTTCGATATCCAGAATCTGGTTCAGCCGGATTAACGGGATGACATTGCCGCGCAGATTAATGACTTCTTCTGCCTGTACGTATTTGATCTCGGATACCGGAACGTCTTCAATCGTAATAATCGAACCAAGCGCGATGGCAAACAGCTCATTATGTACTTCTACCAGAAGCGCCTGAATAATGGCAAGTGTCAGAGGCAGCCGTACAATAAATGTAGAGCCTTCCCCAAGCTTGCTCTTTACTTCTACATCGCCGCCCAGCGTTTCAATATTGGATTTTACAACGTCCAGACCTACGCCTCTGCCGGATACGTCCGTAATCTTTTTAGCCATTGAAAAGCTTGGCATAAACAGAAAATCGATAATTTCCTTCTGGCTTAAGTTTTCTGCCTGCTCCGGAGTCACCAGTCCGCGTTCGATCGCTTTGCGCTTTACGTTTTCCGTATCAATACCGTTACCGTCATCTCCTACCTCAATGACAACATTATTGCCTTCCTGATAAGCCTTTAAGTTAATGGAGCCGACCTCAGGCTTGCCTCTTTCCTTACGCAGCTCCGCGCTTTCCAGTCCATGATCGGCTGAGTTACGCAGCAGATGCTGGAGCGGATCCCCGATCTGGTCGACTACGGTACGGTCCAGCTCGGTGTCCTCACCCGACATATACAGTTCCATCTTCTTATCCAGTTTACGCGATAAGTCGCGGATCATACGCGGGAATTTTGCCACAACGCTCTCAATCGGGACCATTCTCGCTTTCATGACAGATTCATGCAGGCTCGTTGTAATCCGTTCCAGATATTCGATCTGGTCTCGGAAGGACTGGCTCTGTGTCCCATCACCAGAGTCGCTGGAGCTGATGGATACCAGACTGTTCTTTGCGATGATCAGCTCGCTGACCTGATTCATAAGCGCATCCAGCTTTTCAATATCCACACGTACCGTACGGTTTGCGACCGGCTTATTGACCGGCTTGCCTTTGGCAGCGGTCGTATTTGCTGTTTTTGATGGCTCTTCTTTTGATACCGCTACAGGTGAAGATGCCGGTGCAGGCACGTTCTGATCTGCCGCGGCTGTTTTTTCAGCCTCAGGCTCGTCTGCTTTTTTCTCTGCTTCTAAAAGCGTCTCATATTTGAGCTGCTCACCGATCACGTCTTCAATCTCGGAAACAGACTTTGCTGCTGTCAGGAATTTGTCCACGCCCTCATCATCCGATGCTAACAGAAAGCTGAAATCCAGATCAAATTTCTCATCTTCTATATCCTGCGCACCCGGATCATAGACAAGAATCTCGCCAAATTCTTCCATTGCCTTAAATACAAGAAAGGCCCTTGCTGCCTTTAACAGACACTCTTTTTGCACATACACGGTAAATCCGAACAGAACCTTGCCGCTGTCTTCTGCATTTTTGACAGTCTCATGATCGTTTTCCGAAAGATGCATGGAGAGGTATTTTTTTCCATGATCTCCTTCTGCTGCCTGCTTTTCATCTGACGCCGCCTTCGCAGAGTCTTCGGTTCTGGCAGAATCCGCAGGCACCGCATCTCCGTTTAAAATCCCGTTTAATGCCGCTATAATGCCTTCGTTATCATTTGTGCCTTCGTCGGAGGTTTCTTTAATAATATTCAGATAACCTTCTATCGCATCCAGGCACTGAAACAGAATATCAATGATATCGCCGTTCACCTTGATCTTATCATTGCGCACTTCCTGAAATACGTTTTCCATGTCATGCGTTAAATGCTGCATCCGCTTAAAGCCCATTGTACCGGCCATCCCTTTTAGGGAGTGTGCTGCACGGAAAATCTCATTAATGACGTCATGATCTTCCGGCTCATTTTCCAGAGCCATAATATTGTCACTCAGACTCTGGATATGTTCTGCTGTTTCATCAATAAAAATCTCCAGATACTGGCTTACATCCATCTCATTTTACCCCCACTTGATTAATTATTCTTTTGGGAATATTCGTAAGCGGTACTACCTCATCGGTAAGTCCTGCCTCTGCAATCGCTTTTGGCATCCCGTATACCACGCAGGTAGGCTCATCCTGTGCAATGACATAAATCGGCTTTGACCGGTTTAAATCCACAATCCCCTCGGTGCCGTCCGCACCCATGCCTGTGAGCACGACGCAGACAATCTCATCGTATTTCGACCTCTTGAGCGACTTGTACATCACGTTGGCACATGGCCGCAGTCCGCCGATGGCCGGTGCATCTGACAGATGTATCTTGTGCGTGCCGTCCCTGTTCGCCACGACCTCCAGATGCGCCCCGCCCGGAGCCACATAGACCCATCCTTTTTTCAGGATATCATTTTCCTCGGCTTCCTTTACCTGTACCTTACTCAGCTCGTTCAGACGCTCTGCCATCGACCTTGTAAATCCCATCGGCATATGCTGTACAAGCACCATCGGCGCATCCATATTTTTATCGAGATACGGAATGACACTCTGCAGCGATTTCGGTCCGCCGGTGGAGCATGCAAGTGCGATCAGCTTCTGCCCGCCTGCAGGCGCCGATTTACGTGCTACGCTGCGTGCGGATGCCGCCGCTGCAGGCGCGTTTCCTGCTGCAGGTGCCGGAGTCTGTAGCTGTGCGTTTCTGACTGCAGACACCGGAGTCTGTGGCTGCGCGTTTCTGGCTGCTGCTGTACGCGCCGCATTGGACAAAGACGCTCTGGCCGCAGACGCGGTCGCGATTGCCGAAGACGCCGCCGCTGCCGCCGCGGATACAGCAGAACCCTGCTTCGCCGCAGCAACAGGCGCTGCCTGCTTTGCCGGCTGGCCGGCCTGTGGTCTTGGCCGCATCTGCGGCAGCACCGAGTTCAGCAGGCGGGTTAAGTCTTCCCGGAACTGCATGCCTTTTGCTTCCACAATGTTTTCCGGCTTTGTAATAAAATCCACCGCACCATACTCCATCGCCTGAATGGTGATCTTTGCATCCTCTTTTGCCAGAGAACTGACGACAACGATCGTGGCACGAATATTCTCTTTTTGCAATTTTTGCAGAAGCTCCAGCCCATTCATTCTTGGCATATTAATATCCAAAAGTACGGCATCGTAGCTGTTATTTTTGATTTTCTCATATGCTTCCAGCCCGTCTCTGCATGTATCTGTCGCTTCATACTCATTACCTGAGTTGATTATATCACAAATAGCCCTTCTCATGAGTGCAGAGTCATCTACAACTAAAATATTTTTTTTCATATCACATCAGAACTTCTTTCTCTTTCTTTATTTCGGATTTTACGTTCTTCGTCAAAAATATACCGGATAATTTCTTCCCGGACCATACGGTCCCTGATGATAAATTCTGCCCTGTTTTCAAACCGTTCCTGATTTTTCTGTGATACCGAGGAGGATAAAACATGTGCCGGAATCAGATACGTCTTTTGAAATTCTTCGTTTTTAAGCTCAACCTCGATCATAACATACGAGTCCGTTACCAGCTCCGTCTCCGTGACAAACCGTACACCTCCGCCGCTGATATCCACGATAGACGCATCCTTACGCGTCATCGCAATCTCCGGCAGCTCTACAAACATCTGGAAACGCTCCTTTGGCAGCTCCAGCGCATGCTGCATCGTAATCTCATAATAATGCATCGGTATCACACATGGCATCCGGTAATACTGCCGCCTCTGGTACTTATGCAGCTGGCTGGCCAGCCGCAGGCGCATCATATACATGTTGTCGGTCTTATAGCGCTCCTTTATGATCCCCAGTCCGCGGTACAGCCCGCTGTTTCCATAAAATACAAGTTCAAACCGGATTCCGGTCGGGAGCAGGACCATTTTGCCAGACTCCATCGGCATGGCCAGCTCCAGCTCATCATTTCCGAAAATATCTGTCACCTGGCTTTTATAAATATGCGCACCCTGACCGGTCTTTTGTTCCTGTTCGATCTGCTGCGCCATACAAAGCTCTATCCTGTTGCCTGGCCGTATAATATCTGAAACCATACTCCTCCTTCGTTCTGTCATATCTGATTAGTTAAAAAAGTTATAAAACAACTCCCGAATCCCCTGCCGGTCCGGCTCAATAACCGGTTCCCCGTCAATCAGACTCTGTGCCAGCCGCTCGAACGCTCTGGCTGATCTGGCATTTGGCGCCGTCATCGACACGATTTTTTGCGCCCGCACGGATTTTTCCAGCAGTCCGTCCTGTGGAATGGTTCCAAAAAAATGTACTTCCCCCTGAAGAAACTTGGATATTACGGAGCTGAGCTTATCATATACGATCTGGCCATCATCCATTGATACCGTACGGTTGACTACCACCTCAATATTCGTGCTGTGTCTGGCAAATCCCGGATTGCCGTACAGCGCCTTAATCAGCGAATACGAATCCGTCAGGGAGCTTGGCTCCGGCGTCAGCACAAGCAGCACCTCCGGACTTGCGGATACAAATTCCATAACGTTATTCGCAATCCCCGCGCCTGTGTCGATCAGAATAAAATCTGTCAGCCCGTCCAGCTCATTTAAATTGTTGACCAGTCTGGAGAGCTGGTTTTTTGTCAGATTATTCATACCGGTAATCCCGTTTCCGCCGGAAATAAATCCGATTTCCATCGGCCCTTCGGTAATAATCTCTTTTAGTTTCTTGCCGTGGTATATCATATCACTTAGATTATATTTCGGAATCGCGCCAAACATAACCTCAACATTCGCAAGTCCCATATCCGCATCAAAAATGATCACTTTTTTCCCAAGCTTACGCAGCTGGACCGCAAGGTTTACAGCAATATTGGACTTTCCTACCCCGCCTTTACCACTCGTTATTGTGATAACTCTTGCTTTGGATACAGAACGGGCCTGTTTTGATTTTACCACGTTTCTCAGTTGTTCTGCCTGATCCATACTCAATCCCCTCCAAGTAATTTCTTCACAATCTTTTGTGTATCAAATATCTCAATATCATCCGGCACATTCTGCCCATACGTTGCATACGACAAATCCGCTCCCGAATATAAATGGATATTCAACAGGTTGCCATAACATGAAGTCTCATCCAGCTTGGTAAAGATCAGCCTGTAATCCGCAAAAGTACGGTAAATATTGCACATATCCTGCAAATCACGATATTTTGTAGTTGCACTTAAAACCAGATATACCTCTGTTCTCGTTCCGGCAGAAAGTCCGCCGATCAGTTTTTTCACATCCTCACACTGTGCGGCATTTTTATGCGAAAATCCTGCAGTGTCCACCAGAATCAGATCGTATTCTGATAAATTACGGACGGCGTCTTTAATCTCTTCTGCCGAATACACGATCGTCAAAGGCATATCCAGAATATTCGCATACGTCCTAAGCTGTTCTGTCGCCGCGATACGGTAGGTATCGGCTGTTAAAAACGCTACTTTTTTCCCTTCGTCTACTTTATAACGTGATGCAACTTTTGCAATGGTTGTCGTCTTGCCGACACCGGTAGGTCCGATAAAAAACGCGACGGTTGGTTTGGACCCCTGAAATTCGATCGGTTTTGGCTGACCGAATTTTAACACAAGCTTCTGATAAATATGTGATAATATATAATCAATATTGCTGCCCTTGTTAGATATTTTTTCCAGCTCGTCCAGAATCTGGTTGGCATATTTTTCATCTACTTCGTTATCCAGCAGCGTCTGATAAAGCATCTTCACAAAAGAAAAGCCTTCCTTTGCATGATCGTTCGCCGCACCCATGCCATCCTCCTGATTTTTCTTTTCTGCTGAAATACGGTCTTCCAGCAGACTCTGCAGACTGTCCAGCCGTTCCTCAATCGCGCTGGAGGAGGTCTGCTGCTTCATCTGTGGCTGCTCCTTCGGCTCTTCCTGCTGCTGTTTCAGCTGCTGTAAGATCTGTCCGGCTTTTTCATCCAGATGGGACGCAGCCGCGGCCGGAAGCCGGATATTTTCATCTGCTGCAAGATTAATACTTTCCGGTTTTTTCATCTGCTGCATCTGTGCAGCAGCTTCTGACTGCGCATACGGATTGACTTTATCCGACTCGTTTTCTTCCAGCGCAGCCGTTACTTCATACAGAATCCCTTTCAAAGCGCGAAAAACACCTTTGGGCTTTACCGTTTTCACACTCATGATTACAACGTCCGGCCCCATTTCTTTCTTTGCTTTTTCAATCGCCTCGCTCTCAGTCTTCCCCTGAAATTTATTTATTGTCATTTATGCTGTCACCATCCCTACTGACTGTAATTCAACATTCGAATCTATTTCATTATAAGACACAACAATCAGGTCCTTAAAATATTCTTCCGTCATCTTCTTAAAATACATACGCACAATTGGAGAAGTGACAATAATCGGATTCTTTCCCAGATTTTCCAGCTTTGCAATCTCTGTCTCCACAGATTCCATAATCAGCTTCGTACGCTCCGGATCGATCGTTAAATATGCTCCCTGTTCGGTCTGTTTTACCGATGACATGATTTCCTGCTCCACATTCGGATCC
>CANTHI010000030.1 GCA_947653505.1 uncultured Eubacterium sp. | reverse complement strand
AGTCCAGGTGCTTGGGGGTGTTGTTCACCGAGGTGATGAAGGGCAGGTTGATGGCAGAGTTTATTACAGGCACAGAGTTTGAAGTAAGATTTGACCTGATCAGGGTGAGTTTTTCAAAGGTTACGAATGTAAGCAGCCGGATCGAATATGACACATTTATTGAAGGCGGTCAAAATGACTATCCGGTATACCTGCGCAAACCGAAAAAGAGGCCGGATACGATTATTTTTGAAAAAGGAGTTCATGTAGGTCTGACAAGCAACATTTTTTCCACAATTACGGAGGGCATGAAAGTCAAAAATGTCATGATTTTTGTAAAACACTGTGGGAAGACGGAGCGTATCCTGTATTTTGATTCGGGTCTTGTTTTATCAAGAGAATTTTTGGGGTTTGATGCATCAGGGCGGTCGGTGCTGATTGAAAAAATGGAAATCGCACATTCCGGATTGAAAGAAATGCCGGTATTAGTTTAAAAAGGTGAGGAAAGTCTGCTATTTTGGACAGATATAGAGGAGTTTATTTGCGAATCTGTCTGGAAAGAGGACTGGAGAAAACGAATGATTATAAAAAAGATGCATAAGATGGCAGGGCCGGTTGCTTCTGCGGCAGCGATGCGTGTGCTCCGGCAGGACGGCAGTACAGGCTGCGGCAGAAAGACGGCAGCTTTTGCAAAAGAAATTATCGATAAATATACAAAACGTCTGAATCATCCGTTTGAGCCTGCTTCCCTGATTTTTTTGGAGCAGATGGCGAATGGCGGCAGATTTCTGGAAGACAGCGCAGCAGTTGTGATTGTGACATACAGGCTGTTGTCCTGGCTGATTCAGAATACAGGACAGTCCGGGCTGTTTTCGGATCATCATTCTTTTGTGGTACAGCAGGTGACTGGCCAGCTGGAGCAGAATCTGGAAATGTTAAAGGACTCCGCTCCGGAAGCCGGCCGGGAACTGGAAGGGTACTTTCTGGAATATCAAAAAATCCTCAAATCAGGAAAGGCGCGGATAGAACAGATTTCTAATTTGCAGGAACGGATGCATTGCAGTAAACAAATGCAAAAACAAATACAGATACAGAGGTATCCGCTGCAGCTGGCACAGGAGAGTACCAAAAACCAGATTCCATTTGTTATGACGGATGCTTTTTTTGCGAATCTGAAGCACTGGATCAGAGGAAACAGACTGGCGGACTATCGCCAGATGTGGAAGCAGGCGAATGAGCGGCAGATAGTGCGGCACAAGCTGAAAAATCAGATGCAGCGGTTTTTGCAGGAAGCGGATTTTATCAGACAGGAGGAACAGCTGTCGGATATGATCTGGCGGTATGGCAGGGATGCCGTTTCGGAATATTTTGATCAGGCGGATCTTAAGTTCTATGAAAAGCTTATGCCGGTTCTGTATGTGCTGTCTGGAAGGCAGGGAGCAGGGCATTCCGGCGATCCGGCGCCAGATACCGGACAGAAACCGGAAACATACCAGACGTCAGATACCGGACAGATACTGGAAGAATATCCGGCGCCAGACACCGGGCAGATACTGGAAGAATATCAGACGGCAGCAGAGCAGCTGGAACGCCTCCTGGAGGAGCCGGATGAACAGACAAAGGTTTTTTTGCAGGAGACGGCAGCAGAATATAAAAAATATTTTAGGGAGTATGTCCGGGCGGTTTCGGAAATTCGAAAGATATCTGCCGTGCAGGAAATAGCAGGCTGGCAGGAAGCACAGACACCTTTGCAGCAGTCGCAGTCTGCCTGGGACGGAAGTCCGGAACAGACAGATGTGCAGGCACAGACAGGAGAAGACCGTGAGGTTTTCACGGATGCGGAGGTAGAGCTGTTATTGCAAAAGAAAGAAGGACAGGCAGCTTCTAAAGAATGGGAGACAGCACAGCTAAAGTTAAAACTGCTGGCATACCGGGAAATCGCGGAGCAGTTCTGTCAGGAAGGCAGTGCTGCCCTGCATCAGGAAACGCTGCACAGGATTATCAGCCTGCTGGATCAGCGCTTATTTCTGGACAGGCAGCAGCTGGCCGAATATCAGAAAGCAGACAGAAAGCTTTTTGAAATGTTGTCTCAAAGTGATGATGTTACCCAAAATATATTGTCGGAAAAAGCGGAAGAATATCAGAATCTGTTTTACAGATATATCAGTTCTGACCAGATCAGGCAGGAAACAGTACCCGCATTGGAAAATGTTCTAAGAAATCAGGAAACAGTACCTGCATTAGAAAATGTCCGGAAGAGTCAGGAAACCACACCGGTATCTGAAAATTTTCAGAAGAAACAGCAAGCTGCAGCAGATAGAATACTTTCAATGGATACTCCTAAAGGAGCGGACGGTGAGATGTCATGGATGCGTGCTGTGCAGTCAGGAGAATATGAAATACTGTTTTCGGACAAAGAACTTGTACATTTACTGCAGGGGGCTGAAGCTGACCGGATGCCGGATTCTGCAGCCGCAGAATGGAAAACAGCAGAATATAAACTAAATCTGCTGGCATACCGGGAAGCTGCGCAGCAGGTTCTGCAGGAATTTGTGGAAAGAGAAGTAAATGCTGAACGAAAGAAAAGTGAGCTGCAGCAAAGTGAACGAAAGAAAAGTGAATCGCGACAGAGTGAAGTGCTGCAAAAACAAAATGCGCGGGGTGAAGTATCTCAGGATATAGTATTTGCGAAAGCAGAGTTACAAAACGCAGGAATGCAGAAATCAGAATTTCAAAACGCGGAAATGCAGAAACCAGAATTTCAGAATACAGAAATGCAGAAATCAGAATTTCAAAATACAGAAATGCAAAAAGCAGAATTACGAAACGCAGATATACAGAAAGCAGAATTACGAAACGCAGAATTACGAAGTGCAGAAGTTCAGAAAGCAGAATTACGAAATGCAGAAATGCAGAAATTAGAATTTCAAAGTATAGAATTTCTTAAAGCAAAATCTCAAAACGCAGAAATGCGGAGAGCAGAATTACGAAATACAGAAATACGGAGAGCAGAATTACGAAATACAGAAATGCAGAAAGCAGAATTACGAAATACAGAAATGCAGAAAGCAGAATTACGAAACACAGAAATGCAGAAATTAGAACTTCAAAATACAGCATTACAAAATACAGCATTACAAAATACAGCATTACAAAATAGAGCTTTTCAAAAAGAAACTTTAAACAAGATCATTCAGCTGGCTGATCAGGTATCCGGAAATATTTTACAGCTTCAGAATCCGCGAAATAATATACAGATGATCCGCGAAAGCAGCGGGCGGATGCAGAACAAAGATGATTCAGAGCATAAGACAGTCCGTGTCAGCTCAGACACTCCTGATAACCGGAACAAACCAGATAAACCGGATCAGCCAGATAACCTGAATCAGCCAGATAAACCGGATATCCGCAGTATTCTGGAACAGGGGAGTCTGCCGGAGCGGAAGCTGCTGTTTCTGACAGCACAAAAAAATATAGATGAGCTGCTGATCCGGCTGCAGGAAACGGGAACTGGCAGTCAGAAACATGCAACGGAAGCTGCCGCAGTCCGGCAGCAGTTTTCACCGCGGCAGGAAGCCGCAGCCGCGGCATCGTATGAAGATCAGAATACGACGTACCGCAGAGTGCTTGTACAGTTGAAAAACCAGCTGCAGCAGATCGGCGGGCAGACATATTATGGTCCGGACGGCTGGGGATTTTTAATGACGAAGGAAGCAGACACGGAATTAAAGCGGATCATGCAGCAGGAAGAACATGCGGTTTTGAATATCTGGAAGCAGAAAGTACAGCAGTCCCTGACGGATTTTTATCATAAAATAAAAAAAGAAGAGTTCTGGTCACAGGCATCACAGAGCAGCTCTTTTTTTACAGAATGGAATCCGGTTTTCTACCAGGAAGAGTGGCAGCAGCTGCGCAGTCTTGTCAGCAGTCAGCAGCCGGACCGGGAGCGTTATACAAAACGGCTGGATCCTAACCCGGAATCCGTGCCAGACAGCCAGCGCAGGAAACAGGAATCAGAATCTGTTTTAAACAGCCAGCGCAGGAAACAGGAATCAGAATCTGTTTTAGACAGCCAGCGCGGGAAACGGAATTTAGAATCTGTTTCAGACAGCCCGGGTTCCAGCCGGCATCAGTTCCGGAATCAGCATCAGTATCAGAATCAGTACCCGCAGGATACTTCAACAGCCGGGAACATCCATCGGGAATGGAAACATATTCTGATGGACTGTGAAGCGAAACTACACCGGACAGCAGTAGCAGCCGGATCTTCACAGAATCAGACAGCAGTAGCAGCCGCCGGATCTTCACAGAATGCAGGCTTTTATCACGGCATGGAATTGCTACGAAAGGATATTTGGAAAAAAGCGCCGGATCATGCACCGCACCAGACACAGTATCCGGATTTTACACGGCCGCCGCAGTATGACGGCTGGAGCCATCCGTCTGGAAAAGCAGCCACCGCACAAGCGCAGCCCTGGAAAGAAGATCCGGCAGTTCAGCGCATCGAAAAGGAGCAGGCCGCAATCGTGCATACGCAGTCCCAGACAAAGGATGCTGACCAGCTGCGGCGTATTGTGAAGGAAAAGGAACTACAGCAAAAGCAGGAGCTGCAGCGTCTGGAAGGCGGCCTGCTGGATTCCCGCAGCGAGCTTCAGGCAAAGGCCGCGCAGCTGGATCAGGTGGAAAAAAAGCTGGCTGCGCAGGAAAAGGAGCTAAAGCTGGTGCGTGAGCGCCAGCATACTGTCAGAAAGCAGGGAAAGACTGTCGCGGAACGCAGAGAGATGTTCCATCAGCTGAAAGAAGAGTTGCAGTTAGAGCGTATGCGCAGCGGACTGGTGTAATGATCTGATCCTAATCATCAGAAAGTGAGGTGAGATCCTGTGTCCGTATTATTATCATCTGCCAAAACACTTGTAACAGGCATAAAAGCAAAGTTTTCCAACAAAGCTTATTTTCAGACCGAGGATGGCAAAAAGATTCATGTACAGTTTAATCCGGAACAGTTCCGTATTTCGAAATCCGTACATTACAGCAGTTCCCAGCAAAAGGAGCAGCCGTATGTAGAGTTCAGCGGTATTGTGCTTCCGCAGCTGGATATCAGCTTTTTCTTTGATACGAGCGGCATCAGGGAAATTTCCGCAGTCGGCTCTACGATTGAAGCCGATGTGACGGTGCTGACAAATGAATTTGCCGGGCTTTTAAACGTCTGTCCAAGCCTGCATCGTCCGCCCATTGTGACATTTATCTGGGGTTCCATTTCTTTTGCGGGATTTGTCAGACAGGTGAATGTGACTTATACGATGTTCAATAAAAGCGGCATGCCGGTGCGGGCACAGGTAGAGACACAGCTGATGGGTGTTCCGGAAGCGGCAGGCATTCCGCTGGAATCGCCTGACCGGACGAAAAGCCGTGTAGTATCAGAAGAGACAGATATCTGGGGACTGGCCGGACAGGAATACGGGGATATCAGCAAATGGCGCGTGATCGCAAAGGCAAACAAGATTATGGATCCGTTTCATATCCCGGCTGGAACGGTACTAAAGGTTCCCGCGTTAAAATAGGACGCACCGGGCTTTTAGGAACGCCGGACAAACCTGGTTTATCCATGTTAGGACACTGGCAGGAAGAGAGTGATAAAAATGGCAGATTTAATGACGGGGACCGTCACCTATAAACAGCTGGCTGACCAGTATGCAAACTTTATTGTTCCTGCCGTCAGGGTGAAAGTCAATGGCGTTGACGTGCTAAAGACCCGCAGGCTTGTCATTCATGAAATGGAGGTTACGCTGGCTCTGGATCAGGCCAGCAGCGCGGTGATTAAGTTTGCGCATATTTATGATGAAGAGAGTCATTCCTTTGAATCGAAAATAAAGTCGGCGTTTCCGCTTGGGACGATTGCGGAGATCGAGCTTGGTTATCTGTCAGCGACCCGTAAGGTGTTTCAGGGCTATGTTGAGATGGTTGGTGCGGAAATGGGAGAATCTGAGCTGTTTGTCATTACGCTGATGGATGTCAAACGCCTGATGATGATCTCCGGTAAAAAATCGGTTTTGCACAATGTGACGAATTATTCAGATGCGTTCAGCAAGGTGATCGGCAGCTATCGGGCGCTGTGCAGTCCGCAGGTCGACGCCACGAGTGACCAGCTGGAGGAGCCGGTTCCGCAGACGGATAATGATTATGCGTTTATAGAGCATGAACTGATCGGCAAAGGAAAGGCGCAGCGGGAGTTTATTGTCCTTGCGGGAAAAGCGTATTTCCGCAAGCCGCGCAAGGTAACAGCGCCGATTACGACACTGCGTTACGGAAGGGAGCTGCTGGATTTGTCGGTCTTCCATTGCTACCGGGATCTGAAAATAGAAGTGATTGGCGTAGATGATACAGAAAAGCCCGTAAAGGGACAGGCGCAGGTAACAGCCAGTATGGCGCAGAAAAAACTGGTGACACCGACGCCGGTCTGCACGCTGACGGATCCATATGCGGATACGAAGGAAAAGGCAGATGCAAAGGCACAGTCCGCGGCCAGACAGGAAAAAGAGCGTGGCAGCATTGGCAGCGGCACGACGCTCGGCCTGCCGGAGATTGTGCCGGGACGTTTTATTAAAATCGAAAATGTGGATGCTTTGTTTGATAAAACCTATTATATTACGGAAGTGGTCCACTTTTACAGCGGGGAATCGTTCCGCACACAGTTTGAAATAGGAGGCTGTTAGCTATGGCATTGCTGGGAAATCTGATGTCCGAACAGTATCAGGGGACCGTGCACGGCATTGTAAGGGGTACGGTAAAAGAAAACTGGGATGAGAAGCACAAAGGGATGTTAAAGGTAGAGATTTTCCTCGGCGAGCAGGGAAAGAGCGTCACAGGCTGGGCGCCGGTGATGACGGGCTATGCCGGCAATGAATATGGCTTTTATTTCCTGCCGGAAGTAGGACAGGCAGTGCTGGTTGCGTTTGAAGCGGGAGAAAAAAGCTGCCCGGTCGTAATCGGCGCGCTCTGGGATAAAAAGAACGTGCTGCCAAAAGAAACCGCGAATGAGAAAAATACGATCAAACGGTTTTTAACAAAGGGAGGCTGCGAGCTTGTCTTTGAGGATGAAAAAGGAAAAGAAAATCTTACGGTCCAGACGCCTGCGAAGCTGTCCATCCGCCTGCAGGATGAAAAAAAGCTGATTACGCTGCAGGATGAAAAAGGGGAAAACCGCATTCAGATGAATTGTGAAAACGGCAGTATTTCGATACAGGCAAAGACAAAGATCACGCTTGGGATTGGCTCCGAAGAGGCGGTTATGATTGACAAGAATACGGTCAGAATAAAAAGTAAAGATATTAAAAACGAAGCCCAAAACGGCTTTGTGGCAGACGCGCAGAATGTAAAGCTGGCAGCGAAGGCAAATGTGAATATCGAGGGGAAGGCCGGCGCTGATCTCAAAGCCGGCGGTTCGATGAAGCTTCAATCCAACGGCATTCTGGAAGTGAAGGGAAGTATGGTAAAGATCAATTAGTGCGGGAGGATTCTATGAAAGAGGATGCAAATGCTTTCCTGGGGCGGGGCTTTCAGTTCCCGGTCCAGGTCGATGAGATGACAGGAAAAATGAAAACTTCCAGCTATGAGCAGGACATAAAAGAAGCGATTTATATTATCCTGATGACCAAAAAAGGGGAGCGGGTCAGAAAGCCTGAGTTTGGCTGCGGCGCCCATGATTATGCGTTTGATACGATGGATTATACGACGCTTAGCATGATGGAGCGGGAAGTGCGCGAAGCGATCACGCTCTGGGAGCCCAGGATTACAGATCTGGAGGTTCATCTGATGATCGATGAAAAGAAGGATGCGTGTGTGCTGATCGATATTGCTTATACGGTCCGTTCCACGAACAATCCGTATAATCTTGTATTTCCGTTTTATATGAATGAAGGGTTTGGGGACCGCTTATGACGGGATGGGATTTTGAATCCCGGATTGGTGATACCGCGCAGCGCAGGGAAGCCATTCTGGACCAGATTCAGAAAAAAGCATTGAGCTATGTGCCGGAATGGCGTTTTACAAGGGAAGATCCGGACATCGGGACAGCGCTTGCCCTGATATATGGGGAAATGCTGTCTAAAACGATAAAAAAACTGAATGAAATACCGTATAAATATCAAATCGCTTTTTTTCAGCAGCTGGAAGCGGAGCTGCTGCCGGCCGTCCCGGCCAGCGGATTTGTGACGTTTCAGATTACGGGAGGGGAGCGCGCGGGGGAAGAGGTTGCGGCAGGTACTAAGGTGCTTGCCCCGGCTGGCAATGGCAGGGAATCTACCATTTCTTATGAAACGCTCGATGATATTTATGTGACGCCCGCGCAGCCTGACTGTATGCTGCAGGTATCCGGGCAGAGGGATTTTATCGGACTGCTGGATATGGAAAAGATGCGGGATCCGGGGATCTTTTTATTTGCGGATCAGACAGAAAACATGCAGAAGCACCGGCTGTATTTCTGCCATGATGACGCGCTGTCCATCACACAGGCCGGAAGGATTACCATAGATTTTCTGCTGCGCGGGGAAGCGGTGGAGGAAGAGCTTGTCAGAATGCTGGCGGATCCGGAGCAGGCGGTATTTTTTTATGGCAGTGAAGACGGATATGTGCCGTTTGCGTCTGTAAAAAGCAGCGCCAGCCAGCTGGAATTTGTGACCGGACAGAACGATCCTCCGTTTGTGCCCAGGGAGGAAAACGAAAGAGAGAGCTTTTGGATCTGCTGTGAAGTGAAACAGCTTCAGACGTTTGAGCGGTTCTGCTTTGACCAGATGATACTTGTGACAGACTGCGGCAGGGTCATGCCTGACTGCATTTACGCAAATGGGACAGAGGTTACAGGAGACAGCTTTTTTCCGTTCGGGGAGCAGTTTTCGGATTATCAGGAAGTCTGTTTTTTATCCGATGAGGTGTTCCGGAAAAAAGGCGCGGTCATTACGCTGTCGTTCAATCTGGATTTTGCAAAAATTCCGCTGGATTATGAGCAGACGGGGATTGCATGGGACTGGGTGATGCGCCGGTCGGATTTGAAAACGGATCCGGAATTTGATATTACGATCGAAGAGGTTGTATGGGAATATTTTAACGGATACGGATGGACGGCTTTGTTTGAAAAAAACGGGTATGCAGATGTATTTTCCGTGCGGGACGGCGCCATCGGGCAGTATCAGAAAATTAGCTTTGTATGTCCGCAGGATATTTCGCCGGTTCTGATTCATGCCAGGGAAGGACTTTATATCCGGGCAAGGATTCTGAAAGTGAACAACCTGTATAAAATGCGGGGAACATACATCTCTCCGGTCATGGATAAGGTGCATGTACAGTATGATTATGGGCAAAGACCGGTAAGCCCCAAATGTCTGATTACGGAAAATAACATAAGCCGGCGCGTGCATTTTCCAGGAGAAGGGCAGCTGCATCCATTTTTTGGGATGGAGGCGCAGGAATCACTGTATCTGGGATTTGATACCGCGCCGGAAGGCGGGCCGGTTAAGATTTTGTTTGATTTTTCCAGACGTCTGGAGAAAGGAAACCGGACGCTGGTCTGGGAATACGCCACAGCGTATGGCGGCTGGAAAGAAATGGATCTGGCAGACGGGACGGAGCATATGTCCAGAACAGGCATCGTAACGCTGATGGGCAGCAGGGATTATGATAGGCGTACGCTGTACGGGATAGACCGGTACTGGATCCGGATCCGGGATGTATCGCCGCAGCTTGTGGATCATGGGAAAAAGAAAGAGCTTCCATGTCTGTGCGGCTTGTATATGAATACGGTCCGTATCCGTCAGATGGAACGTCTGGAGACAGAGTATTTCCATATGGAGATGTATCAGGAAAATATGGTATTTCATTTCATGCATACAGGAGTGACCGGTTGCAGGCTGTGGGTGGATGAAACGGAATTGTCAGGCAGCAGCGAGCTGCAGCTGCTGCGCAGGTCACACCGCCTGTACGCGCAATACCGCAGTGACGGCGAGCTTTACAGGGCCTGGGTGGAGTGGGAGCTGGTAGAAGATTTCCTAAACTCGGGCAGCGATGACAGACATTATATGCTGGACAGGACAGAGGGCAGTATCCGCTTTGGCAACGGAAAAGCAGGCAGGATCCCGCCAGCCGCCAGAACCGACAATATCAGGGTTGTTTATAAAACCGGAGGCGGGGAACATACAAATGTAGAAGCGTATGCCGTGAACCAGCCGGACAGGGCGATGGGAGTGGTTAACCGGATTTACAACCCTAAAAAGCTGACCGGCGGCAGCGATGCGGAGACGCTAAAAGACGCGCTAAAAAGAAACGCGGCGGTGCTGCGCCATCAGAATATGGCGGTTACAGAGCGTGATTTTGAAGAAATCGCATTGGAGGCATCCAGAAGCCTGAAACGGGTGAAATGTTTTTCCGGCTATGACGCATGGGAACATAAAAAAAGCGGAGCCGTCACCTTAGTGCTGCTCCAAAAGGATCTGAAAGAAGGGCAGGCACGGTTTTACGATATCCGCATGGAAGTGGAACACCATATGCGGGACAGGATTTGTACCAGCCTGATAGAAAGGAACGCTTTTTTCTGCATTCCTCCGCAGTTTGTAGAGCTCCGGATCCGGGCGGAAATCGTGGTGGAAAGCTTTGACTACGTATTTCAGGTGAAAAAGCGGGTGTTAAAACGGCTGGAAGCGTTTTTAAATCCTCTGACCGGAAACTTTGACGGGATGGGATGGGAGATTGGAAGTCTGCCAAACCAGCTGCAGGTGCGCAATGCCATCAGTGATGCTGAAGGACTTTCTTATATTAAAAACGTATATCTGAGCGCGTTTCTGGGAGAAGATACAAAGCTGGCGGAAGTGGACATGGAGCGTGTGCGAAGGCGCAAATACATCCTGCCGGTAAGCGGGGCGCATCATGTAGTGGTACGGGTGAAGGCTTAGGAACCGTTTTTTAAAAGCCTGCTATGTTTTAGGGAGGAGGTGCAGGCAGTGTTTCCAGATTACGAGCTGGATACTGAAGAATTTCAGGATATCATGGATGATGCGAAAAATATGGCAGCGAGCCTGTATCCGGAATGGACAGATTTTAATTATCATGATCCTGGAATTACAATGCTGGAACTGTTTGCGTGGATCAGGGAAGGGCAGCAGTATTTTCTGGATCAGATCGGGACAGAGCACAGGAAAAAATATTTAAAGCTGCTGCAGATTTTCAGACAGCACCGGAAAGCGGCGCGTGCTTACGTGGACGCGGAAACGCCGGAAAACAGGACGCTGCTGCGGGGAACAAAGCTGTGTGCCGGCAGTGTACCGTTTGAGACGGAGTACAGGCAGTGTATCGTTCGTAACCGTATGATCCAGTGCTTTCAGGGGGATCAGGAATTGCAGGGAGACTGCATCGGAGGAGATATTGGAAAAAACAGGAATCTGAGGCTCCAGATCTTCGGTCCGGATCCAAAGCCCGGGGATACGTGGTATATCGGCTTTGAAAAGCCGCTGGCGGTACAGGAGATGATCGGCATCCGCATTCATCTGGCAAAACAGCAGAATGGAGTCCGGCGCAATCCGCTGCACAGTCCGCTGCATGCACCGATGCTGGAGTCTGGTTATGAATATTATGCGGATGGCCGCTGGAATGAGATCGAGCGGCTCAGGGATCATACATATGGAATGCTTCAGGATGGGATGCTGTATCTGTCTGTCCGCCAGATCATGGACCGGGTCAGTATTTACGGCAGGGAAGCGTATTATATCCGGATCTGTGTCAGAAAAAGCGATATCGATGTGCCGCCGATTCTGGAAAGCATCCAGCTGAATGCGCTTTCCCTGCTGCAGCAGGATACGTGGGCAGATTTCGAAGAAAAAAAAGTGATCATGCGCAGAAGAAAATTTACGGCTTATGCTTACACACAGCTCGGCGTCTTCGGAACCAATGATTTGTATCTGGACGCGGACGGTATTTATTATCCGGTTGCGGCCGCAGAAAAATTTATACAGGAAGAAAACGGCAAAGCCAGATTCAGCTTCCAGGTACCGGAGCGCATATATGAAAAGGGCAGCCGCGGAAAACTGCTGATCGTAAGTTATTCAGACCAGATGAAACCGCACAAATGTCTGGGAATCGGGACGGGCATGCCGTTTCAGGAATACGATCTTCCTTCCAGGGATGTGATGTTTGAAAGCGTGGAGATACTGGTACATGAGATCGGCAGTCAGGGCGGATTCGCAAGGTGGAAGCGGGTAGAGGACTTTGGAGCGTCCACACCGGAAGACCGGCACTTTACCGTGGATCCCGAAGAAGGAAAGCTTTGCTTTGGCGACTGCTGGCACGGGATGGCGCCGGAAGGGGAAATTCTGCTGATCTCTTTTGCCGTCACGCAGGGAGAAGAAGGAAACGTAAAAAAAGGAACGATCCACATGCCGCAGACGCACGAACATAAAATCCAGGTCAGCAATACGCAGGATGCCTATGGCGGTCAGGATGAAGAGCGTCTGGACGACTGCTTTTTCCGGGCGCGCAAATGGCTGAAACAGCCAGAAACAGCAGTGACCTATGCAGATTACGAGCGGCGTGTAAAAGAAACACCCGGGCTGATGATCAAAGGCTGCCGCGCGATACCGGTACACGAGATGAAAAAGCTGCAGGAAAAGCAGGAGGAAAATACACTTTCCATCGTCGTAAAAGCAGAAGGAAAACGGGGACTGACAGAATCTTACCGTCAAAATATACTGGCACATCTGGAAAAATACCGGCTTTTGGGAACACAAATCCGGATCCTTGCGCCGTATCCGGTGCAGATGGAAGTATTTTTAGATGTTTCGGTACAGCCACATTACCGCCTGGCTGGAGAACAGATCCGCAGGACGGTAGAAGAATATTTTGAAAAGCTCTCGGCGCAGTTCGGACCAGTGATTGTATACAGCAGCCTGTATGGAAGCATTGACATGCTGGAGTGTGTAGCCGCGGTGCAGGATATGACACTCGATGTCAGGGACGGGAAGGTCGTAAGACTGCAGGATGGGAACCTTGTGCTGCCGCCACACGGAATGGTGGAGCTGCGGGAGGTGCATCTGAGTCTGGAGATGGCGGACTAAAGTGTTATTTTGTGGCTACGCGGACGCCGGATGGGAGGCGCTGGCCGGTCTGCCTGTTCCTTTTACAGAATGCAAGAAGCTCTAAGCATTCTGCATCCAGACTGTGGTACCGGACGGGCGCGGCACCTACTTCGCTTCTGGCTCCGCCAGCAGCTAAAGGTGCCGCTTCGGCTTCGCCGCCTGTGTATCGGGCAGAATACTAAGAGCTTCTAGCATTCTTCCAACGTCACAGGCAGACCGGCCAGCGCCTCCCATCCGGCTGGTTTTCGAAAGCTTTACATACGCTTCAGCCGGATATTTATGCAGATTTATCATAGAAGTGTCCGTTCGGGGTTGTGCCAGCACATGCGCTGTTTCATTCATACAGTCTGTTTCAAAAGCACGAGGGATGGACAGGCCGGACAGGCATATAAACTGATTCAGGTTTGCCGGACATTCGAAAACCAGCTGCGGCAGTAAATTGATTCAGGTTTGCCGGACATTCAAAAACCAGCCGCCATCAAAGTTATAAGTAACGCCTTAGAAAACCAGCAGGATGAGGGAAGCGGCCCTGTTACATTGTGACTTTGGAAGAATGTTAGAAGCTCTTAGCATTCTGCCCAATACACAGGCGGCGAAGCCGAAGCGGCACCTTTAGCTGCTGGCGG
>CANTHI010000029.1 GCA_947653505.1 uncultured Eubacterium sp. | reverse complement strand
GACGGGGGACGGGTTCTACAGGGATTATCGGATTTCGGAAAAGATCAACCGCTTTTACGAGAGGGAAGAACTGGATTACAGTTATGTCTTTGGAAGCTTTGGCGTACAGATCCGGTATACGGACGGGCCGGATTCCGGACAGCTGGAACAAAGAAAAGAAGACCTGAAAGAATGGTTTCCGGATTATGAGGTCTATACGGCGGGAGAATATGTGAGTGAGATGATCGGCGATATCAGCGGACAGCTGAAAGGAATGAAGTATCTGATTTTAATGGTTGTTTTGTGTATCAACCTGCTGGTTACGGTGCTGATGGTAAAAAGTTTTCTTACAAAAGAACGCGGAGAGATCGCGATGCTCAAAGCTATTGGTTTTGGGAATGGCTCACTGGCAGTATGGCAGGCGCTGCGCATCGGTATGGTGCTGCTTGCGGCATCGGTATTTGCAGTGATCTTGTCCACACCGCTGTCAGAGGTTATGGTTACACCGGTCTTTCAGATCATGGGAGCGCAGAGTATTACGTTTGAAATCCGGCCGCTGGAAGTATATGTGCTGTATCCGCTTGTTGTATTTGCGGTTACTGTTCTGGCAGGCCTTGGCACAGCTTTACAGGTAAGAAACATACCGGCATCGGATGCGTCGGATACGGAGTAGGGTATCGGATTAAAAATTGCAGGTAGAAATCAGTCTGGAAACAGGTTATAATAAAAGGAGAAAAATGATGGAACATATATTAGAAGTAAAAAATTTATGCAAAACCTATATTGCGGACAAACGCCAGAATCACGTACTCAGAAATGTAAATCTGACGATCCAGGAAGGGGAAATGGTTGCGGTTATGGGCCCGTCCGGCTCTGGTAAGTCCACATTGCTGTATACAGTATCCGGCATGGATACGATTACAGCAGGAGAAGTGCGCTTCTGCGGCAGGAATCTGGCACAGCTGTCCGCGTCGCAGCTGGCAGATCTGCGTCTGAATGAAATGGGATTTATCTTTCAGCAGATGTATATGCTGAAAAATCTGTCCGTTTTAGATAATATTGTCCTTCCGGCCTGTCAGTCGAAAAAACATGCTGTCGGCAGAAAGGAAAAGGTACGTCTGGGACAGGACCTGATGCGCAGGCTTGGTATTATAGAGATAGCAGATCATGATATCCATGAGGTATCCGGCGGCCAGCTCCAGCGGGCGTGTATCTGCAGAAGTCTCGTAAATCACCCGAAGATGATTTTTGCCGATGAACCGACCGGAGCCCTGAACCGGAGCGCTTCGGAAGAGGTGATGGAAGAGCTGGCAAAGATTCACGCAGACGGGACAGCTGTTTTGCTTGTCACCCATGATATCAGGGTGGCGGCAAAATGCACCAGAGTGCTTTATATTGTAGACGGGAATATACAGGGAGAATATGAGCTCGGGCCGTATACGCAGACAGCCATGCGGGAACGGGAACGGGAGCTGAATCACTGGCTGATGGAGATGGGATGGTAACAAATCATGGCGGATATTCTGATCGTAGAGGACAATCTGGAACTGGCACAGCTGCTCTGTGGCTTTCTGCAGGCGGAAAATTATACCGTGTGTATCGCGCAGAGCGGCGAACAGGCGCTGGAGCTGTTTGCGGCAGGCGGTATCAGACTGGTCATTCTGGACATTATGCTGCCCGGTATGGATGGCTTTTACGTCTGCCGCAGGATCCGCGACACCGCGGATGTCCCGATTCTGATTGTCAGCGCAAAGAGCCAGAAAGAGGATCAGCTGAACGGCCTGCTGTCCGGAGCCGATGATTATATCGAAAAGCCTTACGACATTGACATTATGCTGGCAAAAATCCACAACATCTTTAAACACAGGTATTCGCAGGATGAAATTACAGATGGGGATCTGTGCCTGAATAAAATCAGCCGGACCGTAACGAAAAATGGCGTGCAGATCGGACTCACAGCCAAAGAGTTTGATCTGCTGGAGCTGCTGATGGAAAATAAAGGAAAGGCGCTGCGCAAAGAATTTTTGTTTGAAAAGGTCTGGGGGATGGACAGCTTTTCAGAGCCGCAGACGCTGACGGTACATATCAAGTGGCTGCGCCAGAAAATCGAGGAGGATCCGAAGCATCCGAAACGGATTGTTACGGTCTGGGGTGTCGGGTATCAGTTTCCGGGGAGCTGAAGGGCTGTTATATGATGGCGATACGGACGTCAGATGGGAGGCGGTGATCTGTCTGCCGCCAGCAGGATTTAAACAGATGCCATAAAAAACCAGCAGCAAAAAGGAAATGAAAGTATGAAAAGCTACAACAGACTATCCGCAGCAGTATTCCTGCTGATCACAGTTCTTTTTCTAACAGCAAATCTGAACATCCACTACATGGAACCGCGCACGCATGGCCGTATGTACCTTGTAGAAACAGCCAGACTCGTAAAGCAGATCCGTAACAACGGATGGGAGCGCCTGGATTTATCCGGCTGTGAGTATATCCGTCAGGTGAAACGCTGCGAGGATGCGCAGAACATGGCGGCTGACAGGCTGCAGCAGTTTCTGGAGGAGACGGACAGCGACTGCTGTATCCGGCTGATACAGGGGGACCTTTACCGGTTTGATTATACGATGGATACGTCGTACTGGCGCGGATGTGTGACCAGACAGATGAATCTGGCGCTTGCGGGAGCCGGTCTGGTGCTGGCAGGTGTGCTCATTTATATCAGGCGGAATCTGATCCGGCCGTTTGAAGCGATGAAGGATATTCCATATGAGCTTTCCAAAGGCAGGCTTACCGTTCCGCTGCCGGAGCGTAAGAACCGTTACTTTGGCAGGTTTCTATGGGGGATGGATCTTTTGCGGGAGCATATAGAGCAGATGAAGCAGCAGGAGCTTTCCCTGCAGTGTGCGCAAAAGACGCTGATTTTGTCGGTATCCCACGATATCAAGACGCCGTTATCTGCCATAAAGCTGTATACCAGAGTCATTTCCAGACATCTGTATGCCGACGTCCGGCAGCTGGACGGGATTGCGGGGAACATAGAAGCAAAGGCAGATGAGATCGGCGGATTTGTGACACAGATGATCAAAGCCTGCGGGGAGGATTTTTTAAATATTGAGATCGGAAAGGATGGATTTTATTTGTCAGAGCTGGTCAAAAAGACAGCTTCTTATTATGAAGATAAATTAAAGCTTCTGCATACGCAGTTTTTTATCGGGGACTATCCGGACTGCCTGGTAAAGGGTGATTTTGACCGGGGTGTGGAGGTGCTGCAGAATCTGATGGAAAATGCGGTAAAATATGGAGATGGGAGAAGCATTGCGCTCGTGTTTGGGGAAGAAGAAGACTGCGTGCTCGTTACGGTAAAAAACAGCGGCAATACACTGCCGGAATCCGAGTTTTTACATATTTTTGACAGCTTCTGGCGGGGATCAAACGCCCGGGGCAGTACGGGCAGCGGTCTGGGACTGTATATCTGCCGGGGGCTGATGCAGCGGATGGACGGGGAGATCTTTGCTCAGGTACAGGATGGAGAAATGTGTGTGACGGCTGTATTTCGGAAATAAAAATTTCACACCAGCCTTGACCCGCTCTTTCAGGATGAGTATAATAGATTTAGTATTTTAAATTCTGTATAACATCAAAGGAGAAATCATATGGGAAAGAGAAAACATGGAGGGATTGGAAAAAACAGTCAGGAAGCACGGCTTCGCAGTCTGGTAAAACAGGCATTTGTAATTGTGGGTATCGGTGTAGTTTTGATCCTGGGCTTTGCTGTGTTTAATCTGGTCTTATCCAATATGCAGACCGTTCAGCTGAACGCAGCGCTTGCTCTGGACCAGTACCGGGTCGGCTCCAAAACACTGACTTATGAAGTCCGCTCTTATGCGGTGACAGGCGATCAGAAATATGCGGATGCATATATGAAAGAGCTGAATGAAGACCAGAATCGGGAAAAAGCAAAGAAAGCGCTGGAAAAATGCGGGCTTACCAAACAGGAGTGGGCAAGTCTGGACGAGATTGCGGGATTGTCGGAAAATCTGGTTCCGTCTGAGGAACGTGCGATTGAGGCTGCCGGTAAGGGAGATCTGGAAGAAGCGCAGCGGCAGGTGTTCAGCGCGGAATACGCAGATGCGGTCGACCGGATCAATGCGCAGACGGATGCGACGATCCAGGCGATCAATACGCGCAAAGGAAAACAGCAGAAAATATTAAAGGTCGTACAGATTCTGCTGGCATGTATACTGATGGTATCGTTTGGTTATGTGATCTGGCAGATTATCCGGATGATCCGGTTTGCCAGGATCGAGCTGCTGGAGCCAATTAAAAAAGTGTCTGACCAGATGGCGGCGCTTGCGGACGGGGATTTTAAAGAGCCGCTGGATTTAAAGGAAGATGACAGTGAGGTCGGCAGCATGGTGTCAGCGATTGCGTTTATGAAGCAGAATCTGTTACATATGGTGCAGGAGATTTCAGATGTGCTTGAGCGGATGGGCAACGGGGATTATAATATCCAGCTGAAGCAGGAATACGTTGGAGAGTTTGTCAGGATCAGGGAATCGCTGACCGTGATTATCGGCAAGATGCGTGAGACACTGACAACGCTAAAGCAGGTATCTGTACAGATTGACAGCGGTTCCGAACAGCTTGCCTATGCGGCGGAGGATCTGGCGGAAGGCAGCACCGATCAGGCCGGACAGGTGACAGAGCTGGTACATGCGTTTGAAGATATGACACAGAGTATGGAAAATAATATGAAGAAAGCGCAGGAATCTGTAGATATCGCATCGAAAGCAGGCGTTACGTTATCAGAGGGCAATGCGAAAATGCAGGAGTTAAAAACGGCGATCGGAGAGATCAGCAGATGCTCCGAACAGATCGGGACGATCATCGGAACGATTGAAGATATTGCTTCCCAGACGAATCTGCTGTCATTAAACGCGGCGATCGAAGCAGCCAGGGCCGGAGAAGCAGGCAAGGGCTTTGCGGTCGTGGCAGAGCAGGTCAAGAGCCTGGCAGAAGAATCCGGCAAGGCAGCAGGAAAGACGACAAAACTGATCGAGACGGCGATTGCTGCAGTCGACAGCGGGATCGCGATCGCGGACGAGGCGGCAGCCAATATGGACGAGGTCATGGTAGGCGCCAGCGCCGCGACGGAGACTATGAGCCAGATAGCCGTAATGCTGCAAAACGATGTAGAGCATATGCGCAAGGTACGGACGAATCTGCAGCAGGTATCCGCGGTTGTGGATAACAACTCTGCGACCTCACAGGAGACAGCGGCAGTTAGTGAAGAGCAGAAGGCGCAGGTTGAAGCAATGGTAGAGCTGATGGACAAATTTAAATTTTAAACGGAATTAATTCAAACGGAATCAGGTTAAAACTGGGTCTGTTTTGTCACGTTCTGACAGGAGAGGAGTATGAAACACAATTATGAAAATTAAGGACCGGGTAACGTTCTTTCATTCCATGTCTTTAAAGATAACACTTGTAGTAATACTGGCATCGATGATCAGCGTTACGGTAAATGTGGCGAATGCCGGAAATAAGGCAGAGGATGCCGTCAGAGGACTAAATCACGAATATCTGCTGAGTGTGTCGGAAAATACGGCACAGACGCTGAGTGGGATACCGGAACGTCAGATGACCGAGGATACCCGCACGGCGATTGTCAGTAATGTAAAGATGGAAGGCATCGAATCATCGTATTCGTATCTGCTGGACGAAAACGGAAAGATTCTGTACCATCCGGTAACGGATAGTATCGGGCAGATGATATCGAATCCGCCGATCAATGAGGTTGTAGAAAAAATCAAATCCAATGCGGTTCCTGAAAAAGGCGTGATAGAATATGAGCTGGAAGGTGTTAAAAAAACTGCGGCATATGCAGTCACGAATCAGAAGATGGTAGTCGTGACGACAATCGATGAAACGGATATCGTAGATCCGGTTGATAATATGACAGCTTCGATGGTACGGGTTTCTATTGTTACTACGTTCCTATGCATGATAGCGGCTTTTGTGATCAGCCGGATGCTGAGCAATCCGATTGAGCGGCTGACAGGGATTATTACGGATACAGCCAAATTTAATTTTAAAAAGAATCCGTACAGCGAGGTGTTATGCAGACGTAAGGATGAAACAGGCAAAATGGCAAGGGAAGTGCGGCTGATGCGTGGTCAGCTGCGGCAGATCGTCAATGATATCGAAAGTGTGGGAAACCAGATCACTTCCAATGTACAGCAGCTGCAGGATGTTACGACAAATGTAGACCGGATGTGTTCGGACAACTCCGCAACGAGCCAGCAGCTGGCGGCAGGTATGCAGGAGACAGCAGCGACAGCGGCAACGATCAATGAAAATGTCAGCATGATTAAAGATGGTACCGAAGGTCTGAATACGATGGCTGCAGAAGGTGCGAAGACTTCTGAGGAAGTCATGAAGCGCGCGGAGAGCCTGAGGAAAAAAACAGTAGACGCCAGCACCAGGACGATGCAGATGTATCAGAACGTAAAAGTAAAATCCGATCAGGCGATTGAAGGCTCTAAAGCAGTAGATAAGATCAATGCCCTGACGCAGACCATTATGGAGATCTCTTCCCAGACAGGTCTTCTGGCTCTCAACGCTTCGATCGAGGCAGCCAGAGCCGGAGAAGCAGGCCGGGGATTCGCAGTCGTGGCGACCGAGATCGGAGGACTGGCGGAACAGACCTCAAAAGCAATAGCAGATATCGATGAGATTGTAGCGGAAGTCAATCATGCCGTATCCAATATGTCCGGCTGTCTGGAGGAGACGACAGGATTTCTGGAGAATACGGTCATTGGGGAGTACAAAGAGTTTGAGCAGGTCAGCGGGCAGTATCAGGAAGACGCATCCGTATTCCGCGGCAGCATGGAAAGCGTCAGTGATGCGGTCAGCGAGCTGACAGGAGCGATCGAAGCCATTGCGCAGGCTGTCAGCGGCATCAGCGAAACCGTCGGGGAATCTTCTACCGGGATTGCGGAGATTGCGGAAAAGACAAGCGATATGGTATCCAAAACAGGAGCTTCCAATACGATGGTATCAGAATGCTTTGACTCGGCGGAACAGCTGCAGGGAATTGTGGGGCAGTTTGTGCTGGAATAAACTTTTCCGGAGTATGAGAAGCTGTACCTATTGGCCTGTCGGACGCCGGATGAGGGAACCGGAACAATGAAACAGGTCCGCTTCCCTCATCCGGTGTCCGTATAGCCACTATAATAACGTTCTATTACAAAAGCGCCGCATACTCCCCCGACGGCAGCGGCTTTGAAAAATAATACCCCTGAATATCGTCACATGACAGCTTTTGCAAAAATTCAAACTGATTCTGATCTTCCACGCCTTCTGCAGTAATTCTCAGTCCCAGACTTTGTGCCAGCTTAATAATATAATACAACAGCTTTTCCCCATTCGTGTCACCAATATGGTCAACCAGGCTCTTGTCCAGCTTTAAAGTATCAAAGTGCATCTGGTTGAGTGTGGACAGCGAGGAATAGCCGGTGCCAAAATCGTCCAGCAGCAGATGAAAGCCGATCTCGTGGAACTGTTCGATCAGTGTTATGATTTCCGAATTATCGACAGCGGCGCTTTCCGTGATCTCCAGCTGGATGTTTTGTGCAGGCAGCCCGTAGCTGTTTAAAATGGATGCGTATTTTTCCACAATGGCCGAATAGTACAGGCTGGACCGGGAGATATTGACAGACACCGGAAGCACATGCTTTCCTTCTTCCTGCCAGGTCTTCTGCTGTGCGCAGACGGCGTCAAATACGTATTCGTCCAATACGGAGATCATGCCGTTTTGCTCAAACAGAGGGATAAACCGGTAAGGCGGGATCAGACTTCCGTCGGCATCACGCCAGCGCACCAGTGCTTCGGCGCTGACGATATTCTGGTCTTTGGTACTGTATTTTGGCTGGTACCAGATTTCAAAACGGTGATTCTGGATGGCTTCCTCAAAACCATCCTCCAGCTTATGCTGATCCAGCCACTGCTGAAAATCGATCTCTTCATAGAGAGAGTAATTTTTGTCCATCCGTGTCCTGACCGCATGTTTTGCCTGATTGGCGCAGCCATAGCCTTCCTCTGTCTGCTCCGGGGTATCGGTATGATAGACGCCCAGATACAGCTGGATGCGGGGTGTATGCAGCTGTGCCGCCAGCTGTGCGATGGATTCATTCAGCTGTGTGATCCGTTCTGCCAGGGATGTGGTCTTTTCATCTGTCCAGAAAAGGATAAAACGGTCTGCATGAATATGGGCAGCCAGCTCCTGCCCGTCCAGATGGCTGCATAGTATCTGCCACACATGCTGTAAGACCTCATTTCCTTTCTGTACACCGCAGATATTGTTAATAATACGAAATTCATATATATCAGTCGAAATCAGATAGCCCGAAATTCCCTTTTTTTTCTGCATGTCTGCTTTAAAGCTTGCATAATTGGCGCCGCCGGTCAGGGGATCGATGTATGCCAGCGTCGTCAGCTGTTTTTTCTGTGCCCAGTAAGTATAAAAATAGTACAAAAACGCGGTGATCAGTACGATTATAAGAATGGCAAGCAGCAGCCTGACATAATGGAAGACCTGATTCAGATGTTCGGTCAGGACGCTGGCAGGAACGATCGTCAGGATGTACCACTGGGCATCCGTAATGGCAGAGTCCAGAGGCATATAATAAATGTAATGGCTGCCTTTCAGGTCACAGGTAGTCATGCCGGAATCGTTCTGCTCCAGATGCTTTTGCATTTCTGCAATGCTGGAATGATTGTTACTGTTCATATTGCGCATGGTATAGAAGATATTTTTGTTGTTATAAAATGGAGAATGTCTTGCTGCCATCACAATCTGGCCGCTCTGCTTGATAATGCAGGAGTAGCCCTTTCCATCAAAGCATTTTACATCCAGCAGGTCGTTAAAGGTCGTCGTGCGGTAAGTCGCAAACAGTACGCCGGAGATTATATTGCCGTTCTGATGGTAGACCGGAACGCTGAATACGTTGATCGGTTCCGGTTTTGTAATGTCATCCTCACGGATATCGGTAATATACGATCTGCCCTGCAGGCCGGCTTCAAAAAAATCCTGTCCGGAAAGGTCAGCCGTGTAACCATCCGTCGTATAAGCGTTTCCGTTTGGATCGGCAAAACCAAACCGTTTGACGTTATAAATAGCGGTAAACGGCTGCAGAAGCTTAAGCACATGATCTTTTTTTGCTGCCGGATTGCCTGGGAGCTGTTTCGCGACGCTGTACAGGAAATCCTGTTTGGCGTGCAGCTCGTTTTTCGCTGTGAGCGTATTCTGGCGGCTGACAATCTGCAAAGTATCTTCGATCTGAAACTGCAGCCTGTCCCAGATCCGCCCGGAAGTGTATCTTGTGGCAATCATAATGATCAGGGCAGCTGTCAGCATTACATAGTGCTGGATTTTAAATTTGAATTTGAATTTCAGGCTTGATGGCAAGACGTTCCTCTCCTTTTGGATCTTTCTGGTTGAAATTTTGACAGATTCTGATATTGGTATATAGGAATATCGGACGATAGTTTTTCATTATTATATCGGCAGAATCTGGAAATTTGTAAAGATGAAAACGACAAAATTCGAATGCCGGCGGATGTGTTTTTGTGGTATGATAATAGTTACATTTAAAGTAAAGCGGGAAGAAAAGGGAGGAGCATAAGATGAATTATTATGATTGTCACGCTGATACACTGACGCAGATACCGGAACCGGAGAATCTGATGCACAACACCTGCTGTCTGGATCTGGCAAGGGTTCGTAGCTTTGCGGATCATTATACACAGATTTTTGCGATCTGGCACGATCAGAACGAAATACAAAAAGCACAGGCGCAGACAGAAGCTGTCTTTCAAAAGCTGTACGAGCGTGCGCTGCAGCTGATGCTGGAACAGTCTGCATATGCTGTATGGTGCCAGAATGCGGAGGATATGAAAAAGGCACACGCACAGGGAAAGGCGGCAATTTTTTTATCTGTGGAGGATGTATCGGTCATGGGAACGATGGTGGAACAGATCCGCGATCTTGGATTCCGGTTTGCGGCGCTTTCGTGGAATTATGAAAATCTGTATGGCTGCGGCGCTGTATCCGGACAGGAAAAGGGGCTGACAAAAGAAGGCCGCATGCTTGTGAAAAAGCTGGCAAGCCAGCAGATTGTGCTGGATCTGTCGCATTTATCAGACCAGGGAGTGGATGATGTGCTTGGACTGACCAGCTCCCCGGTGCTGGCGTCGCATTCCGATGTACGGGAGGTCTGCGCACATCCGCGCAATCTGAACAGGGAGCATATCCGGGAGCTGATCGCCAGAAACGGACTGCTTGGGATCAATTTTTATAAGGAATTTGTCGCAAAACAGCCGGATCCGGATGTGGCACAGCTGCTTGGGCATCTGGATGCGGTGCTGGCGCTGGGTGGCGGGGAGATACTGGCGCTGGGCGGTGACTTTGACGGCTGTGGTCCGCAGATGGTGCGTGGAATTGAAGGCGTACAGTCCATACCGTATCTTTGGGAAGAGATGGAGCGGGCATTTGGGAAAGTCATGACAGAAAAAATCTTTTGGAAAAATGCGGACTGGTTTCTGACAGAAGTACTCAGATAATACGATATGTAAATAATGGGTAACATAGTGCACAAAACTCTCCCGACGAAATTAGATAGAATATACAAAGTGTAAAATAACTATTGCATTCCTGCGCAAGAAATTGTACACTTTAATTGAAGCTAAAATAGTTTACATAAATGTAAATAAAACAAGCGAAGGGAGAACTGGTAACTATGAAAAAGAAAACGTATTCCCGTTTATTAGCGGGAGCAATGTCTGTGATGCTGGCAGCAGGCGCTGTCTGCACGCCGCAGATCGTATGGGCGGAAAAAACAATTGCGACGGAGACAAAGACAGAAGATGTTAAAAGAGTAACCGTGCATGATCCATCCATTGTCAAAGATCCGCAGACGGGTACCTATTATGTGTTTGGATCGCATATGGCGACAGCAAAATCGGATGATCTTGTAAACTGGACCCAGATTGCAAAAGATTATGAGTTCCCGCTGGCTGGTAAAGACGATCCGATTTATGGAAATGTAGTAGAAAATTTTGCGGAGTCTTTCCGCTGGGCTGGTTATGATGATGGGGACTGTGCAGCAACGGAATCCAAGCTGGCAGTCTGGGCACCGGATGTATTCTGGGATGAAGCTTATGAATGGGAAGATGGTTCCAAGGGTGCATGGCTGATGTATTATACGGCATCTTCCACATGGAGACGCTCCTGTATCGGTGTGGCGGCATCCAAAACGATCGAAGGACCTTACGCACATCTGGACACGCTTGTGTATTCTGGTATGACATCCAAAGAAGGCACTGACGGCAACAGCAAGAGAGATACAAAATGGGATAATGATTATCTGAATTTTAAAGAGCTGATTGAAAAGGGTTCCAGGAACGGTGGTATTGATGCAGTCAGTGATGACTGGTTTAAAGAAAATGGTGATTTTAACAATGCAGTAGCGCCAAATTGTATTGATCCTGCGATCATAAAAGCAACAGACGGAAAAATATATATGTCTTATGGTTCCTGGTCTGGTGGATTATTTATGCTGGAAATCGATCCAAAGACTGGCCTTGCAATATACCCGGGCACAGACGGTACAGATGCGGCATCCGGCAACCGGATTGACCGTTATTACGGGATCCATATTGCAGGCGGCAATCCGACAGGCGATAACCTTGCATCCGGTGAAGCGCCATATATTACCTATGACGAAAAATCCGGTTATTATTATCTGTATGAGACATATGGCGGACTGACCAGAACAGGTGGCTATAATATGCGGCTGTTCCGTTCCAAAAATGTGACAGGCCCGTATGTGGATGCCGCAGGCAACGAAGCGAAGAATAGCTCAGAGGATACTTATAAATATGGAATCAAGCTTATCGGCAACTATGCGTTTTATAACCAGCGCGGTTACTGCGCGGCAGGACATAACTCTGCGCTGATTGATACAGACGGCGCCCGTTATCTCGTATCCCATCAGAGATTTGACGAAGGCACTGAATTTCACGAAGTCAGGGTACGCCAGCAGTTTATGAACGAAGATGCATGGCCGGTAACAGCTGTGTACGAAAACCGCAACGAAGCGATCGCAAATTATGCGGACGATAAAGTAACCGGTACATATGAATTTATCAACCACGGCGACGGCGAAAAAGACGGCAGCATGATTGAAAATGAGATCGTAGTGCTGCATGCAGACGGCACTGTATCCGGTGATGAGACAGGCACATGGAAAAAGACAGATTCCGGCAACGGTTATGATTATGTAACACTGACACTTGGCAAAGATGTGTACAAGGGTGTCTTCTTTGAACAGACGACAGACCTGAATACAAAAGCAATGACCTTTACGGCGATCGGCAATAACAACAAATCTGTCTGGGGCAGTATGCTGGAAGCTTCGGACGAAAAGGTTGCAGAAGTGATTACATCCAGAATTACCGTACCAGCAGCAACCAGAGAAAAAATCACGCTTCCGGCAGAATTAAGCGGTGCGAAGGTTGCCTGGACATCCAGCAGTCCGGACGTTATTTCCGCGCAGGGTGAAGTAACATCCCAAAAGACCACGCAGGAGGTTACGCTAACGGCAGAGGTTACATACGGTACCGCGACAAAGAAAAAAGAGTTTAAAGTAAACGTATACGCAAAACCGTTAATGATCTATGGATATAATTTCAACAATACTTCCGGGACAGGCGTGAAAGGCTGGAGTAAGACAGGAGAAGGCAAAGACGCGGTGCTGGAAGGCAGTGCAAAAGTTGTGGACGATCCGGTAAGAGGGAAAGTACTGCAGATTGAAAATGAAGCAGGCGCCAAAGGAGTCAATTACTTAAGACTGCCGGCAGATACGTTTAAAGACGTCACAGACGCGGGCTATACGGTAAGTATGTGGGTGAATCTTTCCAAAGATACGTTTGAGCATAGTGCATTGTTCGAAGCAGATGCAAAGGCGGCATATCCGATGACGAGAATCGGTGCAAATCTGATCGGCCGTATCAATGCGACAGATTACAGCGACGCATTTGGGAATAAACTGGTTCCGGCAGACGAGTGGCATATGGTGATGTATTCGGCTGGCACAAAAGGAATCCGGGTATATCTGGACGGGGAGCTTGTCGCAGAAGACGCAAAGGATATCAGCGGATGCTTTAACAAAGCAAATGATGCATGCATCCAGAATGCGACAGATGTACTGGTAGGTTCCGGACATATCTGGAATGATGAAGACGTGCGCGGCGGTAAATTTGATCTTGTAAAAGTATACAACGGCGTATTTACACCAGATGAGGTACGTTCGGCATATCAGAAATCTGCGAAATAAATCCGGTATCAGACTGGAAGTTATTTGAAGAAAACCGTATGATCAGTCATGGCGCCGGTCATACGGTTTTTCCATTGATTAGTTTTTGCGGTTCGTGACAAGGTATGATTTCTTAGGAGCTGTCAGTTTTTACTTCATCAGTTTTTATTCCATTAGCTTTAATTTCATCAGTTTTAATTTCATCAGTTTTTAAGGTTTCTGAGAGCCGGTTTTGACGTAGTATGAGTTTCTGAGGGCCGGTTTTGACGTAGTATGAGTTTCTGAGGGCCGATTTTGACGTAGTATGAGTTTCTGAGAGCCGGTTTTGACATAGTATGAAAGTGGAGCATTCTGGTGATATGTCAAGAACTTTTTGAAAAAGATTTTAATATGTTTTTTG
>CANTHI010000028.1 GCA_947653505.1 uncultured Eubacterium sp. | reverse complement strand
CCGATACACAGGCGGCGAAGCCGAAGCGGCACCTTTAGCTGCTGGCGGTAGCCAGGAGCGAACCAGGTGTCGCGCCCGTCCGGTACCATAGACCAGAAGCAGAATGCCTGGAGCTTCTTACATTCTGGAAAAGTCACAGGCAGACAGGCCAACGCCTCCCATCCGGCGTCCGCATAGCCAAAAAGTAACATTTTTATGTAAATTGTTGCATTTCCACTTAAGTTCGTGCCTATAGGGCAGACCCTGCGCGTTCCTGACCCGTGAAAAATAGCGGGAAGGACATTGCTGTATCCTTCCCGCCGGATAGTCTGTGTATTTATTTTTCATTCATCCGATACGTCGGCACGATTTCCTTTACCATACGCCGGATTCCCGCACTGTCTCCATCTGCGGCTTTCTTTAGCTCCTTTAACTGTTCCATCAGTTTTTCTTCATCAAAATCCAGCGGCTTTCCAATATGTATCAGACTGTTTTTCGTATCTGCGAGCCCTTCTTCATCCATTAAAAGCTCTTCATACAGCTTTTCCCCGGGCCGCAGGCCGGTAAAGCGGATTTCAATATCCTCCCCTGCCGTACAGCCAGACAGGCGGATCAGATTTCTGGCCAGATCCAGAATCTTTACTGGCTCACCCATATCCAGCACAAAGATCTCTCCTCCCTTTGCATAGGCTCCGGCCTGCAGTACAAGCGCCACAGCCTCCGGAATCGTCATGAAATAACGCACGATATCCGGATGTGTTACCGTGACCGGGCCGCCCTGCGCGATCTGCTTTTGAAACAGTGGAATCACACTTCCATTGCTGCCGATCACATTTCCAAAGCGTACTGCCGCAAATTCTGTCTTATAACGCTTGTCCATCATCTGGATAATCATTTCACAGATACGCTTGGAAGCCCCCATAATATTCGTAGGATTCACCGCCTTGTCTGTAGAAATCAGCACAAACCGCCTGACACCGTATCTGCCGGCTGCCTCAGCTGTCTTGTAAGTGCCAAAGACATTATTTTTGACCGCTTCATTCGGACTTTCTTCCATCAGCGGGACGTGCTTATGCGCCGCCGCATGATAGACGACAGCCGGTCTGTATGTTTCCATAATCTCATGGATCCGGTGTGTGTTGCGCACGGAAGCGATCAGCGCGGTCAGTTGCAGCTGCGGATAGTCATGGGCCAGCTCCTGCTGGATATCGTAGATATTGTTCTCATAGATATCGACAAGAATCAGTCTGCCTACCTTATGCCGTGCCAGCTGGCGGCAGATCTCGCTCCCGATGGAGCCTCCGGCTCCGGTTACAAGTACCGTCTGCCCTTTGACATAGCCTGGTATTTCATCCAGATCGATCCGGATCTGATCCCGGCCAAGCAGATCTTCTATTTTTACTTCACGCAGCTTTGAGATACTGACCTCTCCGTTAATCAGCTGATAGGCGCCTGGCAGGATTTTAACCTCGCACCCGGTCTGCTGGCAGATTTCCAGAATTTCCCGTATTGTCCTGCCGGACGCCGTCGGTATCGCGATGATGATTTTTTCGATCCCGTACTCCCATACCGCTTCCAGAATCTGGTCCCTGCCTCCTGCCACCGGACATCCCTGAATATATTTTCCCTGCTTGGATGGACTGTCATCGATAAAGCACCTGACCTGCTGTGTCACAAATTTACTCAGACGCATTTCTTTTAAAATCGCCGCTCCGGCATCCCCCGCTCCAATGACCATAACGTTGGCAACGCCTTTTTGCACGGAACCGTGCCCGTTGCGAAAAAAGCGGAAAAAACGATAACCAAACCGGGTACATGATACCAGAATGAGCAGCAGCAGAACATACAGAATATAATAACTGCGCGGCATCTGCATTCCCAATCCATGCATTCCCGCAAACTGCAGAACACCGGAAAGCGCCACAGCAAACACAACACTGCACATTTCCTGCATACTTGCATACTTCCACAGGCTTGCATACAGCCTCATGAAATAAAAGACAACAACCGTGCAGATGATATTCACCGCCAGATAGCGGTAAGCGGATTCTATAAATCGGGGCTCGATTTTTGAAATATTCAGTTCAAAGCGGATCGCCAGCGCCAGAAAACTGGACAGGTATACTGCCAGAATATCCAGCAGCAGAAGCGCCGCCGCTTTTGCGCCTGTTCCGGCTTTCCTGCTCATGATAACGACTCCTCACTGTTTTTCTCCTGCCGCCAAAAGGCGGCATGGTCAGACAGCTCCCGGATCCGGCTGCTTACATAATTCACATCATCCTCTGTCAGATTTGTAGAACACGGCAGATTTAAAATACTTTTCCCATAAGCCACTGCCTGCCGGATCTGATAAGCGTAGCAGTCTTTATAAGGCTTCTGCTCATGAATCAGCCCCCAGATCATCCTGGTCTGAATCCCCTGATGTTCCAGCTCTTCCATAATTTTGCGCACATCGGCCGCAAGAGCTTTTACATGGATGTTCAGCGAATAAAACCAGTAATTGGGCCTTGTACCGTCACGAAACGGCAGCAGCTCACAATATGGTATATCCGCAATGAGTGTCTGATACCGTACATAATTTTTCTGTTTTATCTCTAAAAAAGCTGGCAGCTGTTCCATCTGTGCCACGCCAAGCGCTGCCTGCAGATTCGTCATACGGTAATTATACCCTGCCTCATGATGAATATAAAACCGGGGATCATCTTTTGCCTGCGCCGAAAGATAACGCATATGCTCTGTATGGGCAGGGTTCTTTGCAGTGACTGCCCCGCCTCCGCCTGTTGTAATGATTTTATTTCCATTAAAGCTAAACGCACCGAAATCCCCGATCGTACCCGCATACTTTCCGGCATAGCGCCCGCTCTCATAACGTGTGCCAAGCGCTTCTGTCGCATCTTCTATCACGGTCAGGCGATAAGCCTTTGCGATATCCATCAATGCTTCCATATCAGCCATATTTCCAAACACATGTACAATCACCAGCGCTTTGACATGTTTTTTATGATACAGCAGCTTTCCGTCACAATACGCACACTCCTGTTCGCAAAATGCCCTTAATTTTACCGGATCCATACAAAGACTGTCATCACAATCCATAAATACCGGCTCCGCAGACTGATATAAAACCGGATTCACCGCGGCTATAAACGTAAGCGCTGGTACAATCACCACATCCTGATGCCGCACTCCGCACTCTGCCAGTGACAGATGCAGCGCCGAGGTACCGCTCTGACAGGCTGCTACCTGCTCCACGCCCAGAAATCCGGCAAGCTGCCGCTCAAACTCTGTCACATATGCGCCGCCCGTAGAAACCCAGGTCTGCGCGATTGCATGTTTCACATATTTTTGTTCATTTCCGGCCAGATTCGGCACGGAAAGAGGGATGTATTTACCCATTTTCTATACTTCCTTTGCTTTTTTGTTTACATTTTGTCATCTAACGACTTTCCGGTCTCTCTATGAGCAAAATGCGGAAGATAGGACTGCAGAATCCGGACAATCATGTCCTTATCAGTATCTCTTTTTTCAAATGCTTCCTGCAGCTGCAGGATCATCTGGTCCAGTTTTTTTCTGTCTGGTCTTTCCTTATCCGTAATAACTCCCAGAGCCTGAAATCTCCCGCGTTCCACATGCTCTGTCTTTGTGTAAAACTCCTCATACGGCTTTTCTCCTGATGTATCTGATTTTGAAAAACGCACCGGCCAGGCACGTGCTCCGCGTCTCAGCTCCAGAGCCGCCGCAACGGCCTCTTCATCCGACTGGCACGGCAGCGGCTCATAACCACAGGCTGTAAGAAGCTCCTTTGCAATCCCATCAAATGTCATCATCTGCGCTTTTTCCAGTTTTGGGAAAAAAATTTCCCTGTTATTGCCAAGTGTACATGCAAGCATACAAATCTGACCGGATTCTTCTGGTGAAACAAAATACCGCCGGATATCGGATGGCGCCGAAACCGGCTGCTGCCTGCGGATCCGTTCCAGAAATCCTGCCGGCAGGGAACCATTGGAAAATGCAACATTTGCAAATCTTGCCGTTTTTACCGCAAACCGGTCCGAATAGCTAAAGATCAGATCTTCCATCAGGCGTTTGCTGGCTCCCATGATACTCACCGGATTCACCGCTTTATCGGTAGACACACAGAAATAACTTTCTGGTGGAAACTCACATAAAAGCTCCAGCAGTGTCCTGGCATGGATGACATTATTGTAAAGCATCGCCTCCATCGCATAGATATCTTTTTCGGTCCGGACGTGCTTATGCGCCGCAAAATTCGCCACAATGCGGAATCCCCCATGCGCACGGAACATTTTTTCAAATGCCGCGGACGCATAATCCACCGGATAGGTCCTATAGCTGTCTGGCACCTGTGTTCCTTTTTCTGACCGCAGATCACGGGTCAGCTCAGTAAGTGCATTTTCATTGATGTCTGCAATGACCAGTTCAGACGGTCCAAAGGGCAGAATCGCTTTGATAAAGCTGCTTCCGATACTCCCGGCTCCTCCGATCACGAGTATGTCTGCATTAGAAATGGATGTTTGTATGCTGTTCCAGCCTGCTTTTATATCATCCAGAAACATACTCTGTTCCCGTCTGATCACATGCTGGCTGATAAAGCTGTCCAGATCCAAAAAGCCACCGATTATTTCTCCCACGTATCATTTCCTCCATACAAACCTGTTAATAATCCCTGTATAACTCTGGATAATCGTTACCACTTTTGTGCTCACATTAAGATCCGTATAATCCGGCACCGGCGTTCCATGCCAGCCAGACGCATCCAGCGCCGTGGCCATCTCCACAGCCTGCAGCAGCCCGTCCTTTTCGATACCTGCCAGTACAAAGCATGCTTTGTCGAGCGCTTCCGGACGCTCTGTGCTTGTACGGATGCAGACAGCTGGAAAATGTCTGCCAATAGAAGTAAAATAGCTGCTTTCTTCCGGCAGTGTACCGCTGTCTGAAACGACGCAAAACGCGTGCGCCTGCAGATAATTATAATCAAAAAAGCCCAAAGGCTCATGCGCAAGGATTCCGGATGCCAGATGAAAATCCCCGGACGCTTCCATCTGCTCCAGCCGTCTGCGGCTTCTGGGATGACACGAATATAAGACCGGCATCTGGTAACGTCCGGCCAGGGCGTTTACCGCCTGAAACAAAGACAGAAAATTTTTCTCCGTATCAATATTTTCCTCTCTGTGCGCTGACAGCAGTATATAGTTTTCCGGTATCAGACATACCCCCGTTTCTTTTTCCAGCCGTGCCAGCACATCCGAATGCAGGATTTCCTGCAGATGGCAGCTTAGTACCTCCGCCATCGGAGAACCGGTAACATACGTGCGCTCTTTCGGCAGGCCGCATTCAGCCAGATATCTGCGCGCATGTCCGGAATAGGCCAGATTTACATCTGAGATAATATCGACAATGCGCCGGTTTGTCTCCTCCGGCAGACATTCATCCTTGCACCGGTTGCCAGCTTCCATATGAAAGATTGGGATATGCAGCCGTTTCGCACTGATGGCAGACAGGCAGGAATTGGTATCTCCCAGTACAAGCAACGCGTCCGGCTTCAATCCGTCCATCAGCTGATACGAATCAGCGATAATATTTCCGATCGTAGCGCCAGGACTGCCAGCCGCCACATCCAGCGTTATATCCGCGGCTTCCAGCCCCAGCTCGTTAAAAAAAACGCCATTTAAATAATAATCATAATTCTGCCCTGTATGGCATAACATCGTGTCAAAACATTTCCTGCATTTTTTAATCACCTCAGACAGTCTGATAATCTCAGGCCTTGTGCCAACAATGATCAGCAGTTTTAATCTTCCATTATTTTTCCATTCCGGCAGTTTCATACATTCTCCTTATTTTGTGCACATATCCTATACATCCTCCGAAAAAGTATCCGGCTGCTGCGGCCGGAACCGTTCATCTGCCCAGATTACCGTCACAAGATCTTCCCTGTCTGATAAATTTATAAGACTATGTGTGTATCCTGGCAGCATATAAACGGCCTGCAGCCTGTCACCACTGACACGGTATTCCCTGACCGGATACAATTCACCATTTTCGTCCGTCCCGATTTTGCGCTCCCTTATCATGCCCTGACCGGATACAACAAGAAAAATCTCCAGCTTGGTATTATGCCAGTGCTGCCCTTTTGTCATGCCAGGTTTTGAGATATTGATGCCGAACTGTCCAAAAGACCGCGTCTTAAAAAACTCTGTAAAAGACCCGCGGGAATCTGTGACAGAAGGCAGGTCAAAAATCGCTTTTTCTTCCGGCAGAAAAGAAATATAGACAGCATACAGCTTCTTTTCAAAAGAAGGATCCGGCAGCTTTGCAAACATCAGCGTCTCAGGCTGCCTGTGAAACTGTTCCAGCAGCTCACAAATCTTTCCAAGCGTCACCTGGTATGTCACCGGCACATAACAATATACGCTGTTCCCGCTGCGGTGCTCTTTTGACTCCAGCGCGTCTGTCAGTTCTTTTACCAGATCATCGATATATAACAGCTCCAGCTCCGTATCCCGGTCATCCACCACGTAAGGCAGATCATTTGCAACCGCATGGCAAAACGTTGCGACAACAGAATTATACGCAGGCCTGCACCATTTTCCAAAAAGATTTTGTAACCGGTATATGAGAACCCTGCTTTCTGTCTCACTGGCATATGCCGACAGCAGCTTTTCCGCTGCAAGCTTGCTTTTTCCATATGCAGAATCCACAAAGCGTCCGGTCAGGGATGCCTGTATGGATGAGGACAGCATCACCGGACAGGAATTGCCGTGCGCCTTTAAATACCCCAGCAGCTTTGCTGTCAGCCCATAATTTCCATCCATAAATTCCCGCGGATCCTCCGGACGGTTCACGCCTGCCAGATGAAAGACAAAATCACAGTCTGTACAATAACGCTCCAAAACGCTTTCATCCAGACCCGTATCGTATTCATAAATTTCACCAATAGAAAGTCCTGGTCTTGTCCGGTCTTTCTTATCCCGGATATTTTTCAGGTTTTCTGTCAGATTTTTTCCAACAAATCCTTTCGCGCCTGTCACTAATATTTTCATCATGGATGTACCCCGTCTCCTAACTGTGTCTGCACATAATCAGTCGCAAGAAGCTTTTTCATCGTCTCCTCCACATTCAGAAGTCTTGTATTATGGCTCGTATACGCTTCGACCGATTCATCCGCTGCTTCCCCGTCCGTAAAATATTTATCATAGTTCAGATCCCTGTTATCTGCGCAGACACGGTAATAACCGCCCATATCTTCAGCACGCATATGCTCTTCTTTTGTCATCAGCGTTTCATACAACTTTTCGCCATGACGGCTGCCAATCATCTTCCTGCCCGTATTTCCAAAAATCCGCTGTACCGCCTTAGCCAGCGTATCAATCGTACAGGCGTCCGCTTTCTGGATAAACAGATCTCCTGGTCTTGCATGTTCAAACGCAAACTTTACCAGCTCTACCGCCTCATCCAGATCCATCAGAAAACGGGTCATCTGCGGATTGGTAATCGTGACCGGCTGTCCGCTTTTAATCTGTCCGACAAACAGGGGAATGACAGATCCTCTGGAACACATCACATTTCCATACCGCGTGCAGCAGATGACCGTACTGCCCCGCTCCGCCGCCACCCGCGCGTTTGCCCGCACGACATGCTCCATCATCGCTTTTGAAGTCCCCATTGCGTTAATCGGATACGCAGCCTTGTCCGTACTCAGGCATACGATCTTTTTTACACCTGCCCCGACTGCTGCATGCAGCAGATTATCCGTACCGGCGACATTCGTTCGTACCGCTTCCATCGGAAAAAATTCACAGCTTGGTACCTGTTTTAAAGCTGCCGCATGAAATACATAATCTACCCCCGTCATGGCGTCACAGATGGACTGGAGATTACGGACATTGCCTATGTAAAACTTCACTTTACTGGCAGCATCCGGACAGACTGCCTGCAGATTGTGACGCATATCATCCTGCTTTTTCTCATCCCTGCTGAAAATCCGTATTTCTTTAATGTCAGTCGTAAGAAAATGCTTTAAAACGGAATGTCCAAAGCTGCCGGTGCCTCCTGTAATTAATAGTGTCGCGTCTTTATATGATGACATTTTATTTCTCCCACTTTATATTGCTTTCTATTGCTTTCTATTGCTTTTTATTGCTTTGTTTTGCTTTATAGCAGTCTTAAAAGCATCCGGCCAGCTCACGAATGATCTCCCCAACCGCCGGATGTGGAAACACCAGCTGTCTGATCTCCTGTACCGTCATATGCCGGGTCATCATCAGTTCCGCTGCCAGTGCGATTTCTGCCGCTCCGTTTCCCACCATATGAAATCCAAGCAGCGTTCCGGTATCCGCGTCGGCAATCATTTTCGCACGGGCCGGATCTTTCCCGTGCTCTGCAAAATATTTTCCGCTATACGTCATTGGCAGCGACTTCGCCACATAAGAAATCTGGTTTTTTCTGCAGCATTCTTCAGATAATCCCACGTTTAGCGCTTCCGGATTTGTATAAATAACTGCCGGTATACAGGCGTCCGAAACAGACGGATTTTTTCCGGACAGATGCGCTACCGCTATATCCGCCTGCCGGATAGCCGCATGAGCCAGCATCGGCTTTCCGGTTACATCGCCACATGCATAGACGGAAGGATTTGTAGTCTGACCGTATGCATTGATCTTGATTCCGTCTTCATCATACGCAATATCTGTATGCGCAAGCCCCAGTCCGTCTGTAGCCGCCTTTCTGCCCACAGCGATCATTACAAAATCTGGTTCCTGATAAAAGCTGCCATTTGAGGATGTTAACATAACGGCATCTTTTTGAAATTCCGCAACCGTTGTGTCCAGATAAAACGTGATTCCTTTTCTGGCGAGACATTTCAGCAGTGTATCCGCTATTTCCTGATCCAGATTTCCGCCTCCAATACACGTCCCGGATTCTATTACCGTCACTTTGCATCCACATGCGTGAAAATAATCCGCTGCCTCCAGACCGATCACTCCCGCGCCAACGATGAAAACGTTTTCCGGCAGGGACTGTATTTCCAGCATCCCGTCGCTGTATACGACCGGATAAGACAGCCGCTCCCTGTCGCACAAAAGGCGGGCCTCCCTGGAACCTGTCGCGATCAGAAGCTTTTTTCCTGTTATAACAGTCCCATCTGCCGATACACATATCCCATGCGCTTCCACACTCTGGATAAACGCTGTGGCATGTATCAGACTGACACCGGCATTTTTCAGCCCCGCTTCCATACTTTTTCCCAGAGCTTTTACAACCGCATTTTTATAACGGTATACCGCTTTCTGGTTTACCAGAATCTCCGCTGTATTTTCAAGCAGTCCCTGCGCCACAAGCCGGCCCGCTTCTTCTCTGACACCGGCAATATGCAGATAGCTTTTAAATGGAATGCAGCCCTGATTCAGACAGACCCCTCCAGGAGTCTTTTTTTCTATTAACGCCGTCTTTAATCCGGCTTTTCCCGCCAGACACGCCGCTTCATATCCTCCCGGACCTGCACCGATAATCAGAAGATCATATATGCTTTCCAACTTTACACCAGCTCCTTTCTGATTTTATTTATGACAGAATGCATCATATCTTTTTCCAGCTCTGTCATTTCCAGATCCGGATTTTTTACAAACGCGTCAAAATGCTTCTTTGATAACGGCATTCCCCGCAGACGGTCCGACAGGCGGTCCAGAAAATCCAGCTCCAGCGCGTCTGTCTCATATATAAATTCTGCTATACATCCGTCTTTTTCCTTTATCTGATACCGTAAGGTTCCCCACGCTGCATGTACCGTGCGGCAGTCATTGCATGCATGTCCCATAATCCATTCTCTGGAACGGAGCATGTTCCATGTCTGTTCGTATGCTTCTGTACAGATTCCGGGACTCTGGTATCTGCTGGTGTGCCATGTATCCAGAAATTCTGCCCGAATCCGGTCTGCGGCGGCTGGAACACTGCAGGCTTCAGATAAATCAGCCAGATTCATGATCCTGCTTCTGACGGATGATACCCCGTTGGCTTTTAATTTATATAAATCCGGAGAAAGACACTTTTGTGCCATTGCCAGATCTTCACACACCAGAAGCGTTCCATGATGCAGGACTGCCTGGCCGGAATGAAAGAACGCATTTCCTGATATTTTTCTGCCATCTGCCACAAGATCATTTCTGCCGGACGCTTCTGCCAGAATGCCAAGCTTTTTCAGGGCTCTTAAAATAATATCCAGATTTTTCTGTGTACTGTGCACACTCTCTGATGATATAAAAGAAAAATTCAGATTGCCCATATCCTGATAAACGGCTCCGCCTCCGGAAAAACGTCTGACAAGTCTGATCTGGTATGTTTCCACAACGTCCATATTGCATTCCCGCGTAATGCTCTGGTTCCGGCCAAATACAACCGCATTGCTGCTCTGCCACAGAAACAGCCCGCATACGGCATATCCCTGCCGCGTACGCCTGCTGACATACTCCAGCAGGGCATTTTCATATGCCAGATTCTGATATGGATCAAAGGTGGACGCAGTATGTATAAAAATCTCCGTATTTTTCCCACACTCACAATATGGCATTGTCCGCTACATCTCCTGTAATATTCCGGCCATTTGTAAGAATCACATTTCTGCCAATCCTGACGCCGATATAAATCGTTACTCCCATGCCAATTAACGTATTTTCACCAATCGCAACATCACCTGCAAGAACCGCTCCCGGTGATATTCTTGCGTGGTCCGCGATCCTGCAGTCATGCGATACGATGGCGCCTGTATTAATAATACAGTCATCACCGATTACCGCCTCACTCCCAATCACTGCACGTTCCATAACCAGCGTCCCTTCTCCAAGCTGTGCAGAAGGAGAAACGACTGCCGATGGATGAATCAGCGGCGGCAGATAAAACCCGTTTGCTTTTAGCTTTTCATAAATGGTCTTTCTGTGAAAAAAACGGGCGGATGTATTATCCGCGGCAATGCTTCCCATCGCGTTTACGGCCAGCAGATATCCCTGCTGGCGCAGTTTTTCCATATCGTCATCCGTACCGATGACCGGAACATCCAGCACCTTTGTATGTTCCCCCAGCTTTGGATCCAGGATCCCACAGACATGATACGCCTTCTGCTGGCGGACCAGCTCGATACACATTTTTGCGAATCCGCCTCCGGATACGACAATCAGATCATTTGCCTGATTTCGTCCGTCCGGACGGCTGATCCCCAGCAGTTCCCATACATCTTTCTCCCTGATTAGTTCCAGATGGGCCAGCTTTGACAAATCTACCTGGTATTTTCTGATCAGCCTTTCCGCTTTTGCCGTGATTTTACCTGTCTCCTGCGGCTGGCTGCGGGATTCAAACTGATAATCCGGCTGGTCCGATAAAACAGCCAGCGGACTTCCTACCCTGACCTCTTCTCCTGCGTCAATCTGGTAATGCAGATATCCGTCACAGTCTGCCTTAAGACTTTCTGTTTCTTTTGTTGTTTCCAGTGAAGCGATTTCCTGACCGGCTGATACGTATGTCCCGCTTTTGACCAGCCAGCTTCCAACCGTCACATACTCGTCATTGATCCCAATTCTTGGAGCTGTCAGTATTTGTTCAGACATTGCACATTCTCCTTATCTGTTCCATCAGTTTTCTTTCATCCGGCAGTACCTTCTGCTCCAGCTCTATTCCGCATGGAATGACACAGTCACAGGCTGCCAGCCGCCCATAGCTTCGTCCGGACAGCCGCCCTGCCAGCTGCGCTATGACTTCCGCGCCCCATCCGGCCATGCCAGTCCCTTCTTCCAGTGTCAGAATGTTTCTGGTATCCCCGAGAAATCCAGACATGGCATCCACATCCAGAGGGCTTAGGGAAGTATGGACAATGATACTGATATTCAGCTCATCCTCCATCATCAGCTGTTCTGCGGCGTTCATGGCCAGATCTGTCATTGCGCCATAGGTGATAACTGCCAGATCTGCCTGCTGCTGCGGTAAGATGGACAGCTTATAAACCGGCGCCTCTGTCCTGCTGTCCTCCACGGAAAATAATCCGATCCTGCCGTCTTTTTCCAGATACAGATGTCCGGCATACATCCTCTTATGCTCGATCAGCACAGCCGGACCATCCAGTCCGTCCAGTATCCTGCAGACAAACTGTCCGGCATCCATAAGCTTTGACAGGGCAAATACCTTAAGATCCGGGATTCCTATCAGAAACTTTTCCAGTGACTGGCTGTGGGTCGCGCCATACCCGCGTCCTCCTCCCATCGGAGCCCTGATCAGCATCGGTACCTTTACCTGACCCGCATACATCCCGTTATATTTTGCCGCATGGTTTAAGAGCTGGTCAAAAGACAGCGTAATGAAATCACCAAACATCATTTCCATCACAGGTTTCATTCCATTCATTGCCATCCCGGCACAGATACCGGCTACTCCCGCTTCGCTGATCGGCGTGTTGATCACCCGGTCCGGATATTGCGCCGAAAGGCCTTTTGTCACTTTAAAAGCGCCGCCATACGGATCACAGATATCCTCTCCCAGCAGCACTACGTCCGGCATGTCTTTTAATGCTTTTTCCAGACCAAGATTCAGGCTTTCCACACACTTTATTTTTTTATGATTCAAAAGACTTTTCTGTCCCGGCCTGAAGCGGCGGCCTTTCACCGTAGAAGCCGCAATAAAAGCATCCGTTTTCTGTCCCTTCGCATATCCTTCTGCTTCCGCAATCATCTGATCCGCCTTTTCCCTGATTTTTTTTGCGGTTTCTTCATCCAGTCTGGATTCTGCAATCCGCAGCGGATCCTGTTTCTGCCATACCTCTATCTCTTTTTTATCCCTGTTGTCATCTCCCTTACTGTGAGGTCCCAGCCTGTAAGTATGCAGAATCAGGCAATAAGGCAGCTGCTGCTTTCGTACATAATGAAACGCCTTCCCGGCTTCCGCATCGATGATACACACATCATTGGACTGTACCTCACACGTGTGGATCCCAAACGCTTCTGCCCGCAGCCGGATACTACCGGCAACCGCATCCGCAGTCTTTGTTGACATGGCATAGCCATTTTCCTCAATGACAAACAGTACCGGCAGATGGTAAAGCGCCGCCATATTAAAGGTTTCATACACGACTCCCTGTCCAAGCGTACCGTCTCCCAGAAATACAACCACAACAGGCGCTTCTTCATCCTTTTGTCCTGCCCGGATCTTTTCTGCAAATGCCACCCCTGCCGCATCCGGCACAATCCCTCCCTGAACACCGTTCGTATAAAAATGTCTGTAGCAGATGTGCTGGCTTCCCCCGCGTCCTTTGCACATGCCGGATTCTTTTCCCATAATTTCTGACATCAGAATGCGGGCATCACCCGCATATGCCAGAAACTGCCCATGACATCTGTGACTGCTGAAAACAAAATCCCGGTCCGTGACATGCCGCATCACGCCCACCGCATCTGCTTCCTGTCCGATACTGGTATGCGTCGTGCCCTGCAGTTTATTTTCCGAAAACAATTTTAACAGCGTCTCTTCAAATCTGCGTATCGTATACATCTGGCTGTATGCATCTGTTATATTCAGCTTTCCCATCAGCTTCACCACCCATGATCCTTATTCTGTCTTCTAATTTGGCCTGTCCATATCTCCGTCACCTTTAAACAAAACGGCATCTTCGATTTCAGACATATAATAAATATCAATATTGCGCTGTTCAAAAGGCGAAAAGTATTCCGGTATCAGATTTTCAGTCTCTGCGGTAAGGCTCCATCCGCCGTCCCTGAACACATCTTCCCCGACCCCTGTATCCTCCACGCCGTCTGCATCCTC
>CANTHI010000027.1 GCA_947653505.1 uncultured Eubacterium sp. | reverse complement strand
ACCTTTAGCTGCTGGCGGCAGCCAGAAGCGAAGTAGGTGTCGCGCCCGTCCGGTATCACAGCCTGGATGCAGAATACTTAGGGCTTCTTGCATTCTGGAGCGGACACAACAGACGGGACAAATTTCCTCTCCCAGCGTCCGTGTAGCCAAAATGTAACACTTTTATGTAAATTTATTGTATTTGCTCTTAAGTTCGCGCCTATGGCAAAGGAACCGGCAACCAGGCCAGCGCCTTCCATCCGGCGTCCGCATAGCCATAATGTAACACTTAAAAATCCACCGCATAAAAAAACAATTGGAGGTCTGCCGCATGGCAAATATTTTAATCGTGGAAGATGAAAAGAACATGCAGGATATTATTGCCGACTATATGCAGCGTGGCGGGCACACCTGCTTTACTGCAGATGACGGCGCAGATGCCCTGATGATTCTGAAAAGCAATCCAATGGACTTAATGATACTGGACATTATGCTGCCATACGCTGATGGTTTTTTTGTCTGTAAAATCGCAAGGGAGATGAGCCGTCTGCCCATTATTCTGCTGACAGCCAAAAGTAATGAAGATGATAAGCTAAAAGGCTATGAATCCGGTGCCGACGATTATATGACAAAACCGTTCAGCCCGAAAGTGCTGCTCGCAAAGGTAAATGCCCTGCTGCGGAGAGCTTCCTGTGCTCCGGCTGATCTGCTGACCGCAGGAAAAATTTCGATCATGGATGCTTCTCATAGAGTATTTCTGGATGGTGCAGAGATTTCGCTGACGTACAAAGAATATGAGCTGCTTCATTTTTTTATGCTGAACTCCGGGCAGGTATTCAGCCGGGAACAGCTGCTGAATCGGATCTGGGGCTATGATTTTGCCGGGTCGACCCGTACGGTGGATACCCATATCAAAACCTTGCGGCAAAAACTGGGAAATGAGGGGAAACATATCGTTACGCTTATTCGCTCTGGTTACAAATTTGAGGTGAGCGTATGAAAAAAACAGTGCCTTTTACATTGCGTACCGTACGCGGAAAAATCATCATGGTTTCCAAGCTGGCAGGTATGGTCCTGATCATTTCTTATGTCATATCCACGCGCTTACCCGTCAGTCCTGACGATGCGTTCCTGCTCTGGTTTGGTTTTGTCATCCTATTAGTACTGATATTAAACAGGCTGATGGGAAGATTTATTTCTGATCCGGTTTCCCGTCTGAATCAGGCGGCTTCCCGTATGGCACGGCTGGATTTCTCCATGCCCTGCCAGATACATACAACAGATGAATTTGGAGAGCTGTCTGAAAACCTTAATAAAATGGCAGAACGGCTGCAGCAGGCGTTTGAGGAACTGGAGAGCGCCAATCAGAAATTAGAACAGGATATCATACAGAAAAAGCGTCTGCTGAATGAGCGAAAAGAACTGGCTGACAACCTTTCTCATGAAATGAAAACACCTCTGGGCGTAATCCGCGCCTATGCCGAAGGCCTGCAGGAAGAACCAGATGAAACAAAACGCCAGAAGTACTGCGATACTATCATAGCAGAAACCGGGCGTATCAGCAGTCTGATTACGACCCTGCTGGATTTGAGTGCACTGGAAAACGGAGCGGTGCTGCTTCATCCGGAACGCTTTGATTTTGTGGAATTTCTGGAGACTGTGGCAGGGCGGTTACTGATGGATCTGCCAGACGCTGACTTTTCCCTGCAGTACGAACTGCCAAAAACCCCCGTCTATGTCAGGACTGACCGGAACCGGATGGAACAGGTGCTGGACAATCTGATTGTCAATGCAAAGAAAAATGTCTGCTCTGACGGTGTCCTAAAGCTGTCATTAAAAGAAAATGGCAGAATGCTGGATTTTTTTATTTACAATCAGGGCCCGGCCATTCCGCAGGAAAACCTGCCAAAAATCTGGACAAAATTTTATCGCGGAACAGCCCTGCCCCGCAATGGTTCGGGATTGGGACTTGCGATCGTTGCACAGATTTTATCCATGCAGCATTTCAATTATGGTGTTCGCAATATCGGTGATGGTGTGATGTTTTACTTTTCCATCCCTGTCATAAAGTGAATCTTCTGTCAGATCTGGTCGTATTTTGAAGGACTTCAGGCGATCAGATCTGCATATAAAATACGTTCCAGGACACTATCTGATTGCAGCAATCACAGAAAACTTCTGATAAGAATCGACACATGTTACGATTCGATACCCGCATTTTTCCAGCATATCCACTTCCTGTTCAACTGTACATTCCCTGTCGGACTTTCTGCGTTCTTTCCATAACCCAATATCCTCGTCTGTTAATCCGCTGTCTGCTAACCATACAAATCATCCGCTTTTAATTTCTGTTTCCAGTACAGACAGCTCTTTTAAAGAATGCTCTTCAAAATTTTGCTTCGCAAAAGTTCCTCCGCCCCTCTGGATCCCAACCACATGTTCTGCCGTCTGTATCATTGATACCAACACAAAAATATGTTATACTCGCTATACCGTGCACAACTCATCAGAAGGTCTGCCCGCAAACCATTCACAGCGCCTGCCTGAAATACTTAAAAAGGAGATATCATCTATGAAAACAGCCGTCATTTACGCATCCATTCATCATGGAAATACAAAAAAAGTATTAAACGCCATGCAGAAAGTAAGAAAATTTGACCTGATAAAAGCGTCTGACTGTCACAAGACTGATTTAAAAAATTATGACATAATCGGTTTTGCTTCCGGAATCTATGCCGGTGACTTCCACAAATCGATCCTGTCAGTCATAAAAAAGATCCCACTGGAAGGAAAAAAAGTATTTCTGGTCTATACCTGTGGCATGAAATATCGCGATCACGCAAAGCATATGAAAAAAATAATTACCGAAAAAGGCGGCTCTGTCAGCGGTGAATTTTACTGCAGAGGTTTTGATACATTCGGGCCTTTCAGACTCATTGGCGGCATAGCAAAAAAACACCCGTCACCGGACGATATGGAACAGGCTGCAGATTTTATAAAAAAACTGCTTTAGGAAGCTGTTCCCAATACCCTGTTTAAAAGCACCTCTGCCTGTGAGATACCTTAGCCGCCTCTGGTATCTGTTCAGGCACAGGTGCACATCCAGCTGTCCGCTTTTTCTCTCCACCGATTGCAATCAACCGTTGTCGTAATCACCGCTTCATCTTTATTTGCTGCTGTTCCAGCAACTATGTTTTCTATACTTCTTCTACTGTAATCACAATCTCCTGTCCCATTATATTCTTTTTCATAGAAAACTTAGAATAATCTTCGCTTTCTGCTGTCAGCTCTTCTGTAACCGCTTTTCCATCTGCATCAATCGTAAGCACTATTTTTTTATCCTTTAAAATGGCCTGATAGACACCTGAAAGTTCTTCCTTCATCATCGTAGTTTCATTGAGCATGAATCCAGTGACTGTACCATTATTATTAAACGTAATCTGAACTGCCTCTATCTTACCAATCGGCGTATCTGTTGTTCCTTTATATGTTTTCCCGGCCAGAAAAGCGGAAATATCTTTTGTATCCGGATCTGCTTCATTTGTTTTGTCTGTATCTGTTTTGTCTGTATCTGTTTTGTCTGCATCCACAGGATTCCCCTGTTCCTTGTTTTCATTATTTGAATTTGTGTCTGTGTTTGCATCCTGGTTCGTATTTGTATCCGGATCTGTATTTGTATCAGAAGCCGCTTTTTCTTTTACTGTTATCCTGCAGTTGAGTGTCTTTTTGTTCACAACCGCCTTAATCGTTGTTTTTCCAGCTGCTTTTGCCGTTACAACTCCTTTTGCGGATACCGGTGCAACTGCTTTTTTGGTACTGGACCATTTCACAGCTGTTCCTTTTTTGATATTTTTCACTTTCAGCGTAAGCTTGTTACCCACAGTCAGAACAGCCTGTGACTTGCTGAGCTTTGGCGCTGCTGCCTGTGCTGTTACCGGTGCTGCCAGTGGCATCGCAATTGTTGCAGCTGCAAGACATGCACATGTAAATTTTTTTAAACTTTTCATTCTGGTTTTCCTCCTAAAATCAAATTCGTCTGTTGCAGTCCCCTGATAACGCATTGCGAAAATAACGTTGAATATCCGCGGTGCTTTACCAGAACTCCATCCGGCTGGAAATCATTCTTATTTTTCAGACGTATTTATCATACCACAAACAGATAGAAAATGTTACCATACAATTTCACAAAAATATCCAGCCGGACAGACAATGCTGCTGATCTGTAGTCATCCAGATAACAGTCCGGACAGTTTTATTCTTCCTCATCCTTATATTTCTCTTTCAGTCTGCGGTTCATCTGCTCTGCCCGATGTTTATCCAGAATATAATAAACCGTCATCACGAACCCATATACACCGGCAACGGATACTGTCATCTCAACCACACCAAATGTTTCCAGTTCAATCCAGTTAAAACGCAGTCCGAAAAAAATCATAATGCCTGTGATACTGGCAAAATGCAGAAAAAAGCACAAGATCATACCGCTTTTTTTTAATGGCTCGATCATAAAAAATACAGCCGTAACTACTGCTGTCAGCAGTGAAGACAACAGAATCTGTGCTAAGGTGGCTTTTGGCAAATCTCCCTCTTCCAAAAACAGGGCAAAATTAATGGCACATATAATTAATGTGCCTGTTGTAATAAACACAAACCATTCCACAAACCACTCAGCAAATTTTTTTAATTGAAATATGACATAATCCACAATATTTCCCTCTTTTTATTAGATCCCCAGTTTTTTCTTCATCTTCGATACATACAATCTGGATATGACAATCTTTTCCCCATTTTTCAGCACAGCTTCAAACCGGCCGTTAAACATCGGTGAAAGATGTGATATCTTTGCCAGATGTACGATTGTTGATTTTGAAACGCGTAAAAAATCCTGACTTTCATAATCGCATTCCAGCTCATACAACTTTTTACGAACCTCATACACGTCTTTTTTACAATATGCAAAGACCTTGTTGTCTACAGATTCAAAATAATAAATCTCTTTCAGCGGCAGCATCAGAATCTCTGTGCCGGAATATACCGGAAGTTTTTCTCTCCCCATCCTGATTTTATAGATCAGCTGCATCAGTTCTTTGTCTAACGCTGCACACCGGATAATGATTTCATCCTCTTCTCCCTGCTGCGGCGGTTCTATCGTAATCTTCATAATACTCCTGTAATCCCCTTTCGGGCAATTCCTATTCTGCATCTCCCCTGTTTTTCAAACACTGCTACCTGTCAGTTTTCCTCCCATACTTCACAAGTACTGCTCCTATCATAAGAAATATCGCGCCAAAAATCAAGAGCAGAGTCAGAGACATTCCTACCGTTACCTGTCTGTCAAAGACGAAAAGGTCTATTCCCATCATTTCCCTATAGGTACGTTCTGCTTGCTGCGGCAGATCGTGGAATATCGCATGCACGATGTCACTGGTCATCAGATCACGGAACATCGCAGTGCCATAAATCATCGGCGTACATTTCATAAAGCCTGCTACATTTTTGGACAACTGTCCGATCGGAAGATAAATTCCGCCTAAAAACCCAGTCAGTGTGCCAACAATTGTTCCCAGTCCGCTCCAGGCTCCCTGTGATTGAATCAGTACCGCGGCTACATACATACAGGATGCATACGCAAAGGAATTAACCATAATCATACCAGTCAGCCTGATATGGGTCATCACCGAAAACCATTCCATTCCGCAAAGTACCCCAATGGATTCTGTGACAGCCAGTGTCAGCAGGCAGACCAGTACAGAGGCCGTCCACGCGGCCAGTACATATCCCAGCGCGATTACTCCCCTGCTGACCGGAGCGGTATAAATCGCCGGGAGCTTTCCGCCTGTCTTATCTTTGATCATTGCTGAAAACGTGGATAAAGACACAGTTGCTGCATTAATGGATAAAATACCTGCACAGGTCCATGACAGTATAAGCAGTTTTGCATTTTTTTCATCCTCTGCAGGATCATGTCCTGGAATCTGCTTTAGAATGTCTGTCAGCTCTTCCGTCTGAATATCTCCCAAAAACAGCATCATCAGCCCGATTACAATCAGCATTGACAGCAGCGAAAAAAGCACCGTCCCTTTATCCCTGAAATAAAGCTTTAAATTCCTCCCCGTCAGCGTCTTACATTGTTCTATCATTTTTCCTGTCCCCCCCCCCATACGTTCCCTCTTTTATATTTCTCCATCCTGTTCTCCATTCCGTTCAACCGCGTTTAAAAATACATCATCCATATTTCCCTGAATCACCTCAAATCCATCTATCTTTTCTCTTACTGCTTCCAGAACCGGCAGGGCGTCCATTGTCGCGTGTATGGGTATCTCAATGCCTTTGTTTTTCAGCCGGACGATCTTTTTGCGCATTCCTGCCTCCAAAACAGCTGCTGCTATTTCTTTTGTCTTTGCGGAATCGGTCTCGTCAAAATATAATCGCAATTTATCAGCCGCATATTTTTCCTTGAGCTCAAATGCCGTGCCAGAGGTTATTATTTTCCCATGATCCAGTATAATAATATTATCCGCCCCTGCTGCTTCTTCCATATAATGCGTTGTTAAAAATATAGTTATTTTTTCTCTTTTTTGCAGCTCTTTAAGTGTCTCCCACATATTTGCGCGGGTTGCCGGATCCAGACCGGTAGTCGGCTCGTCCAGAAACAGGATTTCCGGCGTATGCATCAGTGCCGCTGCAATCTCACATCTGCGCTTCTGTCCTCCGGAAAGTGTCCGGTATTTCTTATTTAAAATATTATCCAGATTTAACATCCCGCTAAGACGTTTTAACTGCACTGCCGCCTCTTTTTTAGAAGCACCGTGTAAAATCCCCCTGGTCATCAGGTTCTCTTTGACGGACAGCAGATCATCCAGACAATTCTGCTGGTAAACGATCCCGATCCTGCGGCGGATCTGATGATCTTCCCGTCCGGCAGTATATCCGCACAGCTGTGCCGATCCCTCGTCCGGTGTCAGAAGTGTAGACAGCATATTGATCGTCGTGGATTTACCGGCGCCGTTAATTCCCAGAAATCCGAGCGTCGAAGCGCGCTTTACCTCAAAAGAAATATGGTCTACCGCACAAAAATCCCCATACATTTTTGTGAGATTTTGTACTTTTATCATGTTCATATCCTGTATCCTCCTTCGTTGTTTCTGCCTGCTCTGCATTACCATCTTACAGCAGATTTCCTGCAATGCAAGCAAATTCCGGTAAGATACATTTTCACTATGGTAAGATGCATCTTGAAAGGCGTCCGAAAACATGATATACTCTCCCGGACAATGCAAAAATCCAGGGAACTGTCACAGATTATTTCTATGCAGTTCCTGAAAATCAGAAAGGACCATCCTATGATTTTGTGTATCGAAGATGACAGTTCTATCCGTGACCTGATGATCTATGCCCTGACTTCCGCCGGATTTCATGCCGCAGGATATCCTGATGGCGCCAGTCTGTTTCATGTACTGGAAGCAGAAAAACCACAACTGATTCTTCTGGATCTGATGCTCGTGGGCGAAGACGGCATTTCTATACTCAAAAAATTAAAGTCCGGTACAACTACTGCAGATATCCCTGTTATTATCGCCTCTGCCAAAGGAAGCGAATACGATAAAGTGCTCGGTCTGGATCTGGGCGCCGATGATTATCTGGCCAAGCCTTTTGGCATGATGGAAATGGTTTCCAGAGTCAGGGCTGTCCTGCGGCGTTCCCTGCCAGCAGATACTTCCAGCCAGCTGCGGATCGCCAGTCTGGAACTAAATCCTCGCGAACATACGGTATATCTGCTTGCGTCTCCTATGACTGACAGCCTGTCCGGACCGCAGCACAAAAAGAAGCTATCCCTGACTCTGAAAGAATTTGAACTGCTGCACTTATTTATGAAGCATCCGGGTATCGTATTTACCCGCGACACACTGCTGGGCCGGATCTGGGATTCGGACTATCTGGGAGGTACCAGAACGGTTGACGTACATGTCGCCACTTTACGTACCAAGCTGGAAGACGCTGGCAGCCTGATCAAAACGGTACGCGGCGTCGGCTATAAAATGGAGGATACGTTATGACCAAAAAGATATTCCACTCCATCTGTCTGGTCGCTCTGATCGTATTTTTTTCTTCCGTGATACTGATTATGGGCGCTTTATACTCTTATTTTTCTGATATACAGAAAAAGCAGCTTTCCATGCAGACGGACCTGATCGCAAAAATCGCGGCAAACGAAGGAATACGGTATCTCGACGAATTTGTTCCTGATCCATACCGGATTACCTGGATCCGTCCGGACGGAACAGTTCTTTATGACAGCAGCTCAGATACCGGCCATATGGAAAATCATCTGAAACGTACAGAAATCCGCCAGGCGTTGGAAAATGGCTATGGAGAAAGCGACCGCTACTCCGCGACGCTGATGGAACGGTCTTTTTATTGTGCCAGACGTCTGGAAGATGGTTCTGTGTTACGTCTCAGTGCGACGCATGGCACGATTTTTATTCTGCTGCTTGGCATGTCCCAGCCTGTTTTTCTGGTATTTGCCATCGCCATCGTTCTTTCTGTCGTGCTCGCGGCACGCCTTTCCAATCATATTGTAAAACCATTTAATACACTGGATTTAGAGCATCCTTTGCATACATCGTTCTACGAAGAGCTTTCCCCGCTGCTGCTTCGCATCAGCAGCCAGCAGAACCAGCTGAAATTGAAAGAAGACCAGCTTCAGCAAAAGCAGGAGGAACTTTACGCGGTTATTTCCAATATGAAGGAAGGCATGATTCTGTTAACCGCTGATGGCAGCATTCTTAGCATCAATCAGACAGCGGCCTCTCTGGCTGACGCCCTGCGTCCCGATGCCGTACAGGCAGACGACGGCCAGCCACTCTCCGGCCATAACAAACTAAGATCCGTAAAAAACTGCATCGGAAAACACCTGTCTTCCATCAGCAGCTGCCAGATACTTTTAGATGCGGCTGACAACGCCCTGCGGGGAATCCCACAGGAACAGACGGCGGCCTTCGGGCAGGAACGTTATCAGATTACAGCCAGTCCGGTCTGTTCTGAAACATCGGTCTCAGGTGCTGCCCTGCTATTATTTAATGTTACCGAAAAAGAAAAGGCGGAGCAGATGCGGCGGGAATTTACCGCTAATGTTTCCCACGAACTGAAAACACCGCTGCACTCGATCTGCGGCTATGCAGAGCTGTTAAAAAATGACATGGTAAAAAAAGACGATATCTGCCCATTTGCAGAAAAAATTTATACCGAAGCCTGTCGCATGACAAAGCTTGTCGAAGACATTATGAATCTGTCCCATCTGGATGAAGGTGCAGACGACATGCAGTTTGAACAGCAGGATCTGTCCGCCATTGCTGCCGCTGCCGCAGGCAGTCTCGCACAGGAAGCCGCAGCTGCCGGCGTCTCTGTCACAATTTCCAGTGAGCCCGCTGTCGTTGATGGCATTTCCCAGCTGCTGTTTGGCATTGTATATAATCTGTGTGACAATGCGGTTAAATATAACCATGCCGGCGGAGATGTCTGGATTACCATCCGTTCTGGTGCGGATACCGTTGATCTGACTGTCCGTGATACCGGTATCGGCATTTCAAAAGAACATCAGACTCATATTTTTGAACGGTTTTACCGTGTGGATAAAGGCCGTTCCAGACAGATGGGCGGAACCGGACTCGGCCTTTCCATTGTAAAGCACGCCGCAAAAATACACCATGCACAGATCACGCTGCAGAGCGATACAGATCAGGGTACCATCATCACCATCTCGTTTCCAAAACATCAGGTATCCTTTCCATAACTCCTGCATAAACTAATAAAAAAGGAGAAAAATCAGATCTATGGCTATCGGTTATTTAACCATTCAGGCAAGAACCGCCCATGATGCTGTCCCGCTAAGCGGTGTGCAGGTTACTATTTCTGATCATGCCGGAAACAGGCTTTACCAGCTTCTGACAGATGAAAATGGAGAGACACAGGAGGTTCCGCTGGAAACACTTGATCAGAGTTTTTCTCAAAATGCATATTTTACAGGCACCCCGTTTCTCAGCTATCAGGTGCTGGCGCAGGCAGACGGATTTAATACGCTGTATATTACCTCGCTGCCAGTCTACGAAGATGAAAATACGATCCTGCCGCTTGCTCTTGTCCCCATGCAGGAAGCGCAGCGTACCCCATCCCAGACTGAAATCACAATCGGAAAGCCGGCTGTGGCAATGCACGAAACACGCGGACAGGAAGGCCCCGAAGCCGTACCTTACGTACTGAGACAGGTCGTCATCCCTGACCCGATTACCGTACATCTGGGTATGCCGGATACACCTGCCCGTAATATCCGGCTGTCGTTCCGGGATTATGTAAAAAATACAGCCAGCAGTGAAATTTATCCGACATGGCCAGTAGCAGCGCTGACTGCAAACATTTATGCAATTATTACATTTGCATTAAATCGTGTTTATACGGAATGGTACAGAGCGCGTGGCTACCAGTTTGATATTACAAGCAGCACCGCCTACGATCAGGCTTTTGTCTATGGCGGCCCTGTCTATGGATCAATCAGCAGGATTGTCGATGAGATTTTTAACGAATACGTACGGAGAAAAGGACAGAACGCTCCTTTCTTTACATCCTTTTGCAACGGCACCACAGTGACCTGTGACGGTCTTTCCCAGTGGGGAACTGTCACACTTGCAAACCGCGGACTGACACCGCTGCAGATTCTGCGCTCCTATTACCCAAAAGATATTGAGATCGCGGAAACAGACGCCATAACCGGCAGCATTTCCTCCTATCCCGGGACTCCGCTGCAGACTGGCAGCACCGGACTGGATGTGCAGACGATACAGACTTACTTAAACAGAATCCGGCGCAATTATCCTGCTCTTCCAGCCATTACAGACCCCTCCGGAGAATTTGGGTCCAGTACCAGGGCAGCCGTCACAAATTTCCAGCGCATTTTCAATCTGACGCCTGACGGCATCGTCGGCAAAGGCACCTGGTACAAAATCTCCAGCCTGTATACCGCAGTAACCAGACTGGCAGAACTAGACAGTGAAGGCAGCACTCTTGGCATCGGCACGATTCCGCCGTCCTCGGTCCTCCGGCAGGGTTCCAGCGGACAGGACGTCGTCACGCTGCAGTATCTGCTAAACGTGATCTCCGAATACTATCCGGATATCCCGGGACCGGATCAGGACGGTATATTCGGCAGCGGCACAAAGCAGGCCGTAACTGCCTTCCAGCGGGCCATGCGTCTGGAACCTGACGGTATCGTCGGCAAAAACACCTGGGAATCCCTGTATCATACTTACCGCGGCATCCAGCAGAACATTCCGGACAGCACACCAGACTCTGGCACGATCCGCTATGTCGTGCAGGCAGGCGACAGCTTATGGCTCATCGCACAGCGATACAATACGACTGTAAACGCCATCAAAAGCCTGAACGGACTGACAAATGATCTGCTGTCCGTCGGACAGGTATTAAAAATCCCTGTCTCCCAGAATACATCCACCATCCAGTACACCGTAAAACCAGGAGACTCGCTCTGGCTCATCGCACAAAAATATAATACGACTGTAAATGCGATCAAAGAACTGAACGGCCTTTCGGGAAACATGTTAAATGTCGGGCAGGTATTAAAGATTCCGGCCACATCTTCTGTTTCTTACACAGAATACACTGTAAGATCCGGAGATTCCCTCTGGCTCATTGCACAGAAATACAATACCACTGTAAATGCCATCAAAAACAGCAACGGACTGACCAGCGATATGTTAAGCGTCGGGCAGGTATTAAAAATCCCGCTTTCATAAATGTTGACTTTATTTCACGCCCACATTCCATTTTTCAAGGAGCGGAATCCAGTTGTGGGCGTCACATAATCAGACCATTTTTAAAGCACACCCCCATAGGCGCGAACTTAAGCTAAAATGTAACATTTTACATAAAAGTGTTGCATTTTTACTTAAGATCATGCCGATGGGCACCAGCCTGATTTTCGAAAGCGATGCACAAAACTGCTGGCGCGGTTTTATATTTATTACTTTCTATAATTCTACATGATACCTGCTGAAATTTTTTCCTTCATAGAAGACTTTTACCTTCTCATCAATGTAGTCCGACTCTGGTTCTCCCCGCATGTATCCGGACGCAAAAATATGTATCACCCCATCCGGCGCTGTATATTTGCATAATACCGTATATCCACTAATTACATGTCCCTGCTCATCCAGGGAAAGACCATATTGTCTGGCAATATTTTCCGGTAAGCTCACAAATCCCGGTTTGATCATCCCGTTTACACCAATCCTCCCGACAAGCTCTACTCCGCATGTCACAGCAGTCACATATCTGCCAGATGCGATTAGCAACTCCCCGTTTTTCCTGCTGTCGAACTTAAACTTATGCAGTACAGCCGTTTCCGGTAAGATCGCATTTGTATCGACATAATAATACGATGGCCTTGTAAAATCCACATATACTTTCAGCTGGTCTGACTGCATCAGTCCTGATGGATTGTATAGCAGCGGACCACTCTGAAACCAGTATTCTTTTCCATTTTCATCCATATACCTGCATTTGATATAATATGGATTCATGGCAATCCGGTCTACCTGAATCTCCTGATGAGAATTTACAGTAATATCCACAACCGTTGCATACACAAATTTCCCAGCTTCCAACAGCTTCCTCTTTTTACCGGACGCTTTTTGGTATACAAGAAAACAGATCAGACTGACAATCAGAAATATCAGCCCGATGGAACAATGAATTACCGCATATAGCCATGTTCCGTTAACCAGCAGCCCTACAGCTGCTCCTTCTGCGACAAGAATCCCCGCAACGGCCAGAAAAATAACCGCCAGTAATTTCAATACACTCTGTCCATTCTTCATTCTGCTATACTCTTCCCAACTTCAAAACCTTCTATTTAAACAGTAATCTCATAAAATGCCTCAAAGCTTCCACCCGCAGGCAGCGACTGTCCCCACTTCCGTTCCTGCCAGGTTCCATGAAAATCCTGCGCATCGCATCTGCCATACCACGGTTCAATACAGATAAACGGCGCTTTTTTCCCTGGTGGCGACCAGATCCCAAAAAGCGGCGCATCAAAGCTGACCGTCAAATAATGACTTCCATCTGGTCTTACAAGTGCTACTTTCTGTGCCTGATGATTCTCGATCACGAGCGCATCCTGATCAAATAAATGCTCCGTAATCTGCAGATATCCTTCTTTCAACGGATAAACCGCTTCTTTTTCCGTCATCAGTCCATTTTCTATCACACCTGCCGTCACCTGATCTGCCGCATCCAGCCAGATCCTATAGTCCTCCTGATTTTCCCCTTTCGCAACCGGACAGCAGAACGCAGGATGTCCGCCAATAGAAAAATACAGCGGCATTTCCGCCGGATTTTCCACCTTCCACTTTACGATTACCGTAGTTCCCTTAAGCTCATATCCAATCTCCAGTAAAAATGCATACGGATATTTCTCCATTGTTTCTGCACTGGATGCCAGCGAAAACCAGATCTCATGACTGCTCTGACTCTTAAGCTGGAACTCCATATCTCTGGCAAATCCATGCTGCCCCATCAGGTAACGCCTGCCATCCAGAAGATAACTTCCATCGCGAAGACTGCCCACAATCGGAAACAGCACCGGAGAAGTCCGTTTCCAGTACGCCGGATCCCCTTCCCACAGATACTCCGTATCTTGCTTTTTGAAAGATTTTAATTCCGCACCCATACTATCTATCCGTATGGAAATCTGTTCATTGCTAATTTCATAATCTGCCATCTTCCTCCATGCCCAGCGCTTCCGACGGCCCTTTCTCGTCCATGTTCAGCAG
>CANTHI010000026.1 GCA_947653505.1 uncultured Eubacterium sp. | reverse complement strand
TGCTTTCCCAATCACGTTCCTCTCTCAACACCCTTAAGACATGGATTTCTTTTTCTGATTCCATAATAATATAAAAAATAACAGATGGCGGAAATGGATACTTGTAAATGGAATATCCACGATAACATAGATATGTCTTTCCAAAAATACCGCCTAATATTTCAAGTTTATCCAGACGCTCTTTTATCTCTTCCTGAAAGCGGTCAGCCCTTGCCATCCCAAACTGAGCTTCTATATAATCTGCAATTTCGGCTATATCATAAATAGCTTCCCATGTTACAATAACTCTATACTTCTGCATTTCTGCGCCTGTTCCTTAATTCAGTAATTTTAACAAAAGCTTCTGCTAAAGGCAATTCCCTCCCGGCTTCCATATCGTCAATACCCCTGTCAAGCATTTTCAGTAATCTTTCATGATTAGCAGCATCTCTAACCTTTTCATCTTGTAATACATATGCCATGAATCCACCTGCTTTCCTTTCGCAATTCATGATTATTGAAAAAATGCTCTTTTTTCAATACTATATATTTCTTAAATTTAAAATACCATAGACCAGCCTATGAATCAAGTTTTTTCTCATTTCTATTCTTTCAAAATCTATGTCTTTTATCCAATAGCGACTCGTCAGACTACTTTCTCCAAATCGGGTAGTTTTACGAGCAGAAACTGAAAAGTATCTTGCGTGGAAAAAGAGTAAACTCATGATTTATCAAGGCTTTATGCGGAAGTGTCGGAACTGGCAGACGATTTTCTTTTCTAAAATTTTCTATTTGTCTCTTTTTTTACCCGCAGGACTGCCTGATGGTTTTCTGAGTGTCTGACGAGCATAAGAAAGGAGCGTTCCCATGAAAAAATTATCCCTTAAAAACTTTAAGAAATAGTTGTTGCAACCGCATTCAGTTTAGTATCTGGAAAAGCAGAACAAAAAGACTCTGTATGAAGTTTTCAGAACTTCAAAACGGATAATACTGCCATCACAGCCATTTTTCACAAATCTTCCCATACTCTTCATCAACCCGGATTTTTATTTCCCTCCCCACAGCGTCCGCCATACAAAGATAGTGAAACGCCCGATGGAGCCGGCCGGACATCAGTAAAGCTTCCGAAAGATTCATCATCTGCGAAAACTGCGCAAACTTTTTTTCATAGTATCCGGCATTGCCGCCGCATAAAACAACGGTTAATTTTTTCGCGAATACCGCATCTTTCCCAAAGCTTTCTTTCAGTCCGTTGATTGCCGTCTTTAAAGCGGCTGCTCGTATATCCTGTGTCTGCATCTTTTGTTCTACCCTCCGATCAGCTGTTTCAGGAGAGAGAGATCATCCTGTGTCAATGCGTTCATTTCGTGCTGGTTTTGGATGATCCGTTCAAACAGCTCATGATATTCCTTTGTCATGGCCTGAACATGCTCTTCTATGCCCAGTATCGCGTCTTCATATTTCTGAAACTGGCTGCTAATATCTTTTGACATTTTATAAACCGTATCGGATAAATCCGATACATTATCACTAAAGTCTTCATTGAAATCTGCAAACTGCTCTGCCTGTTTTTTTGTGCTGTTGTTCATTCCCATCGCAATAACCGCGCATACCTCCTGCAGCTTCTTCTCATGCTCCAGGCTGATTTCGCGCATCTGGTCTACCATGCCATAGATCACGGTAATATTTTTATATGCATCCGCAATCGTATCCACATTATCTTTTTCTACTTCTGCCAGAGCGGCTGCGCTGGCGGCTACAAACTGGTCCCTGTACGTTTCCATCGACTGCTCATACTGTCTTACAGCCTGACTGGAAAGCTCTTCATATTTGTCATACCATTCTTTCTGATTCTGATGCAGTGTATCCTGCAGGCTGCTTATGTTCTGCCCGTCCCGGATCCGGATCTGTTCAAAGCTCTCATTCTGGCAGCATATCAGCGTTTCTACCTGCTGTTTTAGCGCATACATATTTTCTCTGTACTGGACTATAAAAGCTTCTTCCTGTCCGGCCAGCTGTGCGATCGATCCGCATACCTCCTCCAGCTTTTTATCATCCGCTTTCCCTATTTCTCCGATCATGGCTGCGCTTTGCCCGATCAGCTCCTGCGTATACCGTTCCATATTGCTGTCCAGTTTTTCTGTACAGCCGCTGACTGCCTGACTGATTCCGGACGTATACGCATGCATTGTCTGGTCGATCTTTGTCGTATAGCCACCAACCGTCTGGTCCATCTTTGCTGTATAGCCGCTTATCGTCTGATCGATTTTTGTTGTATAACCATTGATCGTCTGGTCCATTTTCGCTGCATATCTGTCAAACATCTGATGCATCCGGAATGTATAACCGCCGACTGTCTGCCCGATTTCTGCCGTACAGTCATGAACCGCCTGGCTGATTCCGGATGTGCAGTCGCTGGCCGTCTGGTTCATTGCGGTGTTTAAGCGTTTCGCCAGACTGACAAACTCTGTGGCTATCTGTTTGTGGTGATTTTGCATATCGGCATTACTTTTTTTCGCAAAGTCCATAAGATACTGTCTGCATGCCTCCTGCAGGGAGACCGACAGTTCTCCGGCCATAGACCGGTAAGCGTCTGCTCCGGACCGCAGCACCGCGGAAAGTTCCGCATACTGCCTGCTGGTTTCCGTAATAAATATCCGTTCCTGTTCATTTAGTTTTGCCAGCTGATCAGACTGACCGGATGCTGCCTGTTTATTTTCCACAACCATCCTGTCAATCAGTCTGGAAGCATATTGCTGATGCTCCTGCAGCGCCTCGCAGCTTTTGATCAGATGCTGGATCTTACTGTCACAGACGTCTGCCAGATGACAGTTTTCATCCTTTTGTATCTGAATCAGCCGGTTGATCGCTTCTGTATTTGTTAGTTTTATCGTCGTGCCAAGCTCTGCGATCCGGTTTTCCATATTTTGCTCGGTCAGCATCTCCTGCCTGCCCAGTTGCGCAATCAGTTGTGAAATCTGATCCTGCAGATTATTCATATGCGCCGCAGACTGTGTTTTGAATACATCTGCGATGACTGCCTGCTGCTCTTTCCGGTTATTTTCCATACTGTACTGCTGGTTTTTGAGGTCCTGGATAGCCTCATTTTGCAATGCGCAAGACTTTTGATGTATTTGCTTTGTGACTTTATAAACTCTGCGGCGTATTTATTCTGTGCTTCTTCAAGCCCCGTAATACTTTTGTTATGTGCAGCCGCAAGCTCCGCAATATACATGCTTTGTGTCTCTGAAAGCTCTGAGATGGATTCACGCTGCGAAGCCGCAAGCTCCGCAAGGTATCCGCTTTGTGCCGCTTCCAGTGAATCCAGTGCATCCGTCCAGTCTTTTGAAAGCAGTCTGAGCTGTTCCGTCAGGTTCTCACTGCTGCTTGTAAAAAACCGGAGACTGTTATCTGCAAATCCGGATATTGCCTGAAGTATCTGTTCCTGCTGTCCGGACTGTTCTTTCAGATACTGGCTGATTGCAGTGACAGCTTTATCCGCCGCTGTATAGGCCGTCAGCCCTGCAGCCGCCATTGCGGCTAACGCTATAGGCCATGCAAAGACGGATACGCATGTCAGTGTGGCCGCGCACAAAAACACGGCGCTTTCCATAAAAAGCGCTGTAAAAAGTACTGGCGCTTTCTGCTTTTTTCTCATATGTTCACTCCTTATAAAACCTGTTCATCAGTTCTGTTACCTTATGTGCCTGGCTGCGCAAATGCCCATACAGATAGTTTGTAACGTCCTTTTTGTAATACTCCGTCACAGACTCGTAAAACGCTGCCCTGATTCCGGTATTCTGTTCCAGGCTGTTGTATTCTGTCTGATTTTCCGGAACCCTGTATTTTTTGTCCGCATGCTGTTCTGCCCGAAGCATATACAATTCCCGCAGCTTCTGTCTTACTTCTTCCTGATCCTGTTCCATATCCCAGATACAGACATTCATAACCGTTTCTTTATAATAGTCAAGAATGAGCTTTTCTGTATCCGGATAGCATTTTGTGTAAAAATTTTCATAAAAAGATTTGACAACATCCTGTCTGTATGCTAAATTTTGCAGACCGCAGATATGCTTTCCCAGATAGGCTGGCTGCAGCTTTTCTTCGAAAATATCTGGCAGGACTTCAATTTCTGAGAACAGAAACACAAACCCCGCATACTGATCTGTCAGCGCATTCTTCCAGTTTAGGAATGTTTCCCGATAGCCGTCCGCGAAATAAACCGGCAGGATCTTCCGGCAGGGATGAATCAGGCGGAAAACAGAGTCTCCCTCCTGAAAAATTTCCACACGGATATCCTGTATCTTTTGATATTTTTCGTATGCACGTGCAAGAACCTGATCCTGATTATCCAGATCGGTAGCCGCGGTCCTGATCCGGCTTTTTAAAAGGATCAGGCATATTTCTGCCAGAGGATACCGGAAATGCTGGCTGCGGACTGTCTGCAGCAGCGCTTCCAGATAGGCGGATTCAAGCTGCCAGGAAGTCACTACCAGCAGCTTATCATAGTCCCCCGCGGCTTTTAACACAATAGTATCTGCCGTATCGTCCTTTGGCCTGCAGGATATCTGTACCATATCCGCAAGCAGATCTGTTTCAGCTGTCACCCGTGTCTGCTCCAGATGATAGCCGGCATCTGCCTTTGAACTATTTCTTCCGGTAACAACCGCTTCCATCTGGTCCGGATCATAATCCATCAGAAAGCTGTCCCGGATCTTCTGCGGCAGACACATACCAAGCAGTTCTTTTTTGTCATATTTATTTCCAAGAAGAAGTATTCTGTAATCTGGTATTTTTTTCAATCCTGTATCCTCCGGTCTGTACTTCCCAAAGCTTCATACCCAAAGCTTCATACCCAAAACCTCATACCCAAAGCTTCATACCCAAAACCTCACAGTACAAGCGTTTCCAGAAATACTGCGTCCGACGCATAACACTCCAGTTCCTTTTCCAGCTCTTTTCTGGAGGATGTTTGCAGCATCTGTTCCAGTTCTTCCAGTTTCTGCTTTTGTACCTGTATGCTTTCCCGCACGCCCGCGCTGCAGACAGCGGTATAATCATCCATGCAGGCTTCCATTGCCGGTCCCATTTCTTTTAAGACAGCTTCACAATATGCAGACAGCTCTTTCTTCCCTTCGGACAGACAATACTCCCGCATCGCCGCTGCCTTCTTTTTCTCTTTTTCCTGTGTGACCTGCTGTTCCAGCTCCTTTAGCATCTGCTCTGCCTGCTTCTGTTTTCTGAGATGGATGTTGCGCTCCATTTCCGCACGTTTCTCCGCCTGATCCAAATCCAGGATCTGTATGCGCTTTTTCATTTCTTTTTCGACACTTTCCTGCATCTGACGGTAAATCCTGCTCTTTTGCTCATAATACTGTTTCTCGTATTCCCGGTCGATCTCTATCATCTGCTCCAGATCCTTCTGCCTTCCCATCCTGCCCAGATGATATTCAAAAGAAAGCAGATCCAGAATATCAGGAGCCGCTCCATTCTTCTCCTGCCGCCGGTATGGAGCCTGTGCTTTTTTTATGATTTTTGCAATGTCCACAACCTGGTCGATCTGATTGGCTGCTTCCATCATTTTTTCTGATTCCTGTATCTCTCCGCCTGCTTCTGCCAGCATTTTTGCAGGCTCTGTAATTACCGGCAGTTCTGAGACCACCGGCAGCTCTGAAACGACCTCACTGGTTACATCCAGAAAATCGCTGCCTGCCTTCAAAAATACATCGCCTGATAAGAAGATGGTGATCCAGTCAAGCGCTGCGCCTACTGCTCTCATCCTCTTTTCATTGTTTTTCGTATCTTTCTGTCTGATTTTATACCGTGCCTGATATTTTGGGTATTCTTTCCGCTCTGCGATCGTTTGCTGTGTTATCAGCTGCTGTTTTTCCAGTTCGTCCCGCAGGCTCTCTCTTTGTTCCGCAGATTTTTCCTGCCGCATATCCAGCCGCTGGATCTGCTGCTCATATTCTTCCTTTTCCGCAAGCAGTACAGCCATTTTTTCCTGCATTTTCACTATTTTGTCCGACACATCTTCTACATCCTGTGGAAGATATTCCAGAATCGCCGGTTGGGGCAGACAGTCTGCGAACTGTGCGCAGATTTCGGTCCGATTTTCTCCAATCATCCGGTTAAACGGTTCCAGATAGGCATCCCGCAGGATGCTGCCATTGCGAAAAAGCACGTCTTCAGCAATCGTTCTGATCTCCTGCGGCTCACATCCTTCTGTCTGCGCCAGTGCGGCTTCCAGCTGGCAGACTGCCCGCTGTCCTGCCTGATCCAGCTGTTTTTCTGCTTCCAGCTTCATCTGCCTGTACCTGCTTCTGATCCGCTGCCCATTTTTGTCCAGTGTGTCTTCCAGCCTCCGCAGTGCTGTTTCCAGCTGTACTTTCTGTGCCTGGTATTCCAGCTGCTGTCCATCCAGATACTGTCTGCATACCGCTTCTTTCGTCCGGATCTGGCTCAGGTATCCGGCGGCAATGACTGCTGTCCTTTTTGCACAGACATCTGCAGCCACCTGCCGGATATCGGACAAAAGATGTGTCCGTATATAGCTTTCCAGATTCCGGATATTGGAATAAAACGCGCTCTGCGCCTCACTGGATACAAAAAATACCGGTGCGTCCGTAAACGGCTGCAGACGTCTCTGCTCCCTGCGGATCGAAACATCTGCCTGCTCCTCCGTGGATTTTAACTCGTCCATATGTGTGCGCACAAGCATGACGGACTGTCCGGCACGTTTTATTTCCGTTAAAAATTGCAAATCTGTATCCGTTACAGGTTTTCCCATCACATATAATATCATGCCGGATGCTTCCATTATTTTTTCTGCCAGCTGTACATGTTTCGTAATGACCGTGTTCAGACCCGGTGTATCTGCCAGCACCAGTCCGGATGCCAGCAGATCCGCATGGACATAAAGGACCAGCATCTGTATATTTTCCAGCTCTTTTTGCGCATTTTCCTGGCACAGCTGTCTGGCCACTTTCAGATCTACTGTTGTTTCACTGCCGTCAGAGGCAACCAGTACGGCTCTCTCCGTCTGCGCATATCTGATCAGGGTAATGACAGCCGTTGTTTCCAGATAACCAGCCGGCAGCAGTTCCCTGCCAAGCAGCTGGTTCAACAGTTTTGATTTTCCGGCCGAAAACTGCCCCATCACACTGACCAGAAGCTTTGGCGTTTCCAGCGTCTGCCGCATCCGCTCCAGCTGCGGTACATATGTTGTGTCATTTAACCTGTCTGCGATTTCCATCAGATGGCTGAGCGCCTGAATCTGATTTTCTTTATGTACCTGATTTTCTTTATGAATCTGATCTTCCTGTGTTCCCATATTACAGACTTTCCTCCAGTATCGCGTCTACCTGAATTTCATCCAAAGCAGACTTTAAATCCAGCGCTTTCTCCAGCAGCTCTTCCAGACTGGCAAGCTCTTTCTGAATAAGTGCAACTGCCGCTTCCCTGCTTTCCATCGCGGTCTTTGCCTTCTCCTGAAGCATTTCTATTTCTTTTTTCCTCGTATCGATCTGTGCTTTGATTTTCCCTGCGATCACATCCATCACAAGGGTTGCCGCTACATTCTGCCGGTCCTTAAATTCTTTCCTAAACATTTTTGTAAAATTATGGACATTCTCATCAATAAAATCACAGACTGCCGCCTTCTGCTTTCGTAATCCTTTTTTTATCTGACTGTCCGATTTTATCTTAAACGCATTCCGCAAAGCATCCAGCTCTGCCTGCTTTCTGTTCATGGCTGCTTCCAGCCGCTTCCGCTGGTGTTCCAGTTCATCCACACTGACGTCTGTTTTTTCCAGTTTTTCAATTTCTTTTTCCTGACTGTAAATATCATGGTCATATCTTTTGATTTTTGCGTTCCGTTCTTTAATATACGCATCGCGATCCTCGGAATCCACAACCGGCACATCAATCCATTCATAGCCATTGCCTACGAATATTTTTTTACAAAATCCAAAGATACCTTCCGATGGTTTTTTGCTCCTTTCCTTTTTCACGGAATAATGACGCTCCGGAATACACAATGCGGACGTCTCCTCATACTGCTCTTTCATATTTTTTATACGTTCCAGCTTTTCTTCCAGTGCTGCCCGCTTCTGTTCTTTTTTCATCGCCTGTATCAGGTCAGAGTCCAGGCGGTCACTCTTTTCATCCAGCTCCCTGATCTGTTCCTCCAGTTCCTTCGCTTCGTTTTCATATTTCTCTATTCCAAGAAACACGTTTTGTTCTTCTATCTCTCCGCGGATTGTAATCTGAAAGGACTGGTCCGCAAGCTGCTCATCTATATCTTCCATAATGCTGCCGCTATATTGCACGATCATATCTGCGACATGCTCTTTCATGCCATCAAATGCATCCTGTGAAATCTGTTCCAGCGCTTTTTCGAGGTCATGCCGGATTTTATCAGTTTCGATATCTTCGATCTCTGTCCACTGATCCATATGATCCAGATATCTTTTTTTCAGCCTCTCCGACTCTGCATTTACCTCTTCGATCAGCTCTTTACAAGCCTGCTTTAAGTCAGACTGAATATCACGCGATTTTTCCTGCATCGTGTCTTCCAGCTTTTCCTTCTGCTTTTCCAGTTCCAGCTGCTGCTGCTCCAGTTCTCCAGCGTCTGTTTTTCCTTCAAGCAGATTCAGCTCGCTTTTTTTACGTTCTTTGATACTGATTAACTGTGCTTCCAGCTGGTCTGCCGGAGCCATCAGTTCCTGTTTTGCCTTTTCCCCCTGTGTCAGAAATCTCCACAGCCGGTCTTCAAATTCCTGCATGCGGGACATTTTTTCAAAATCCTGTTTTTCTTCTTCGGAAAACTCCGTTTTTCCATTGTATTCCATCTTTGCGCTGCCTCTGGCAACAAGCGCCGGATAAGCAGCCGTCGGGAAGATCTCCGGAATCCCCTGCGCATCCGGAATCTGCTTTTTATAGTTTTCTTTCAGCTTCTGAATCACACTTTCCACGGTCTGCCCTTCCGTCTTTTTAATGCAGTCGATCTGGTTCAGAACACAAATAATACTCTTTACGCGTTTCTGCAGGTTTCTTAAAAACTCAAAGTCCGAATGGCTCCCGGGCTGTTTCGCATTGAACAAAAAAATACTTGCGCTGGAACGCGCTATCTGCGCCTCTGTAATCTCACGATGTCCGTCAGCAACTCCATTCAGCCCCGGGCTGTCTACCAGCGTCACATTATTTTCCAGAAATTTAGAATCCAGATAAAGGTCCAGATGACTGATCCGCTTTGCCACATCCTCGCTGCTGTCGGTACTGACATATTTTGAAATGGTCTCAAAATCAGCCTGCCCAAGCTTTTTCTTTGTTCCATCATAAAAGTAGACGCATCCGCTCTCGCCATCTTCAGCCTTATTTTTATGCTTTAGGAAATTAATCGTCGCCGTCGTCTCATTCGTAAACGACGGCAAAATCCGTTCCCCCATTAACGCATTTAAAAAAGTGGACTTTCCAGCGCTAAATTCTCCTACCAGAACAATCGTAAATTCCCCATTTTTCAAATTTACCGCCTGATCCTGCACAGCCTGCGCTTCTTCTTCGTACCCAAATTCTCTGAAAAAATCTTCCGCTTCCTGAAGGCACGCCAGTACGTCTTCTTTATGTTTCAGATACTCCTGCTCATATGTATTCATTCGTCCGGTTACTCCTTTTGCTTTTCTGTTTTGTTCTTTTCTATTTCTTCTGTTCTTAATGCTTCTTTTTTATCTTTCCTGTTTCTTTTTTCCTGCTTCCCTGTTTCTTTTTTCCTGCTTCCCTGTTTCTTTTTTCCTGCTTCCCTGCTTCTTTTTTCCTGCTTTCCTGCTTCTTTTTCCTGCTTCCCTGCTTCTTTTTTCCTGCTTCCCTGCTTCTTTTATATCACTTCTTTACTTCTGCTGTCTTCTGCTTTGCAGATCTGCAGTCTTTGCTCCAGCTCCTGCAGTACTTCTGCTTCCCTGCCCAGTGCCAGATATTCCTGCTCCAGCCTGCCGGTATTTTTCTGCATTACGGCGGTAAGCATTTTTTTCTGGCAGTCAATGGAAGCTTCAAAATTTTTCATTACTTTTTCGATCAGCTCTGGCAGCCGCACTTGCGATATATGGTCGGTATAATCTTCCAGATTGTCCAGCATACAGGCTGACTGACCATCCTCCAGCAGCTTTTCGTGAAAGCTTTTTTTCAGCCCGCTTTTTTGCACATCACAAAACTCCTTTTTCGCATTCGTCATATACTTCTGGTACTCTTCCTCTTTCGCCAGAATCGCATGCTCCAGATTCCGGATCCGTCCTCCAAGACGCTCTAGTTCCAGCTGTGATGAACGCATTTTCGTTTCAAATTCATCTCTCCTGGCTGTCAGAAGTTCCATCTGTGCATAGTGCTCTTTTTGTGCAGAAAAAAGTTTTGTATTAATCTCTTCATTTTTTTTATTCCACTTTTTCCGTGCCGAATCATCCTGTACTGTCACAAAATAAGTTTCTTCTTTCTCTCCCAGAAAAAAATTCCCTATACTTCCAAAAAATCCTTCCCGTTTTACCTTCTTTGTCCGTTTTTCTGTGTATTCCCTGATGGAAGGTCTGCTGCCAAGCTCTATCCTTTTTCTTTCCAGTTCTTCTCTTTGTTTCTCATATGCCTGTTCTTCATCCAGTATCAGCCTCTGCTGCTTCTGATATTCCCTGCTCTCTGTACTCTTCTCCCTGTTCACAGCTTCTTTTACCTGATAGAGCTGCCTGACTTCTTTCTTTTTGGTTTCCAGCTCTCTCAGTCTGTCCTCAACATGCATCTTCGTCGCATCTGTCGAATCCGTAATGACGCCGCCCAGCTTTAACGCTTCCGGCACCTTTGGAGCCTGTCCCGCGTATCTGGCTGCACGCAGCAGCGCATCGCTATAAAGTACCTGAAAAGCGGTCTGTATATCCTGATTCAGTTTTGGCATAATCTGTGTATTGATCCGTTCTGACGCCATGTCGGAAAAATACTCACCAACATTTTTTCCAGTTTTGCTTTCGATCCTGTCAAAATCTTCGAACCTGCAGATCCTTTCGTCAATCTGCCCTGCAATCCAACGGTCTGTTTCCTCCAGTTCCCTGCGCAGCCCTGCTTTGATCTGTTTCCGGTTTTCTTTGTCTTTTGACACAATAAAGTTTTCCAGCTTCTTCCAATTACCGGCACATTTTTCTTCCAGCTTTTCCAGCCTTTGCGCAGCCTTGTAAACCGCATGCTGTCTGAAATCAGTTTTCATAAGTTCTTCATTTTCCGCCTTCTGATCCTGCAGAATCTCCAGCATTGATGTGATCATAAACTCCAGATTAGCTGCCGCAGAGTCCAGCATCGTCTGCTTATACTTTCCGGAGCTGATATGCCCGGTTAAAAGCTGTTCAAAAACAGGATAACCAGATTCCGGCAGCAGCTGCGCACGCCGTTCCTCTGTCAGCAGCTGCGTGTCCTGTTCGTAGAGCTTTTTGATACCCGGATCTTTTGCCGCCAGCGCCTGCAGCGCCGATATCGCACAGATCTGATACTGCATCGTCCCACAACCGGAAAGCTCCGAGCGGATGATTTCTTCTGCTTTCCTGATTTTCTTCTCTGGTGTCTCGCCTTCCGAAGCCTTCAGTGCGTCTATAAAATTCTGGACAAAAATAAAGAAACTCTGATACGAAGAAAGCACTTTTATAAAGCTGATGTCAGATTCCGTCAGCCCCCGGACAGACATTAAATAAATACAGGCATGCGCCTTTTTGACTTCCTCGATCGTCATATCCTTATGCTTATCCGCAACCCCGTTCAGTCCCGGCGTATCGACAATCACAACCGGCACATCCACCGACAGAAAATGGATATAAATAGAAATACTCTGGATCACATCCACAACAGAAATACTGCTTTTTGTAGTACTATACTCTGACAGGCACGCATAATCCGCCAGCACTTCCTCCCTGCCATCTGTAAAACGAATCCGGCATGTCCCACATCTTTCGTCTGACTCATCCACGTTATAAATATAGGTAATCGCAGCTGTCGTTTCATCGACAGCATGACTTAGCAAATCCCTGCCAATGACAGAATTGATAAACGTAGATTTGCCGGAACTAAATTCTCCAACTACGGCTAGCTTAAATGTATGATCCCGGATCCGCTCTCTGATATGCTCCAGATCCCCGCTGAATCCAAAGTTTCTGACTGCTTTCAGCTCCTGAAGAGACTGGATGACGGACTGGATAACAGATTCGGCTTCTTTGATACTCATAAAATACGACTGTACTCCTTTCTGATACAATTCATATAAGACTGTAGTATTTTAAGTATAGCATATTACACGGATCATTGCAAACTGGCTTTCGTATTTTTAACGAAAGCTCCTGGAGCTTCTTACATTCTGGAATAGCATGCCCCCTCAAAATGCTACTGTTTTATGCCAGATACAAAAATTCTCCTTGCAAAGGCAGGGAGTTCCAGTGTAAGATAGGAGAATAAGAATATCATTATTAAAAACAACAAAAATGCAAAAAAAATCAGTGCAAAGCAGAAAACATATAAAAGGAATACGGAAGAATGGCAAAATATAAATTTTACGCAGTCCGTACAGGAAAGACAACAGGCATATTTACGGACTGGGAAGAATGCAGACAACAGGTAAATGGTTATCCGGGCAGTCAGTTTCGGGGATTTGCGACAAAAAATGAAGCAGAGCAGTGGCTGGATTGTTTCGTGCAGCAGCCTTTGCCAGAACAGCCGTCCACCAGACAGCCGTATCGCAGCAAAACCGGATCTGGCTACGACACACTGAATGATGAGCAGAAGGCTGCTTTTCAGTTTTTACTGCAGGGAGAGAATGTCTTTCTGACCGGAGAAGCCGGAACGGGAAAGTCTTATCTGCTGAATACGTTTCTGGAACGGATGCGCGGAAAAAATATATTGGTATGTGCACCAACCGGAATTGCGGCGTTGCAGATTGGCGGCGCTACCATACACAGGGCATTCCGGATCAAACCGCAGCCATATCTGCCGGACCAGCCGCTTGGAAAGATTCAGGATACCGTAAAAGCTGCAGATATTATCGTGATTGATGAGATCAGCATGTGCAGATTCGATCTGTTTGATTATTTGTGCAGATACATCCATAAGGCAGAGCAGATGGTAAAAAAACGCAAGCAGGTCATCGTTGTGGGTGACTTCAGCCAGCTGCCGCCAGTCATTGCAAAAGACCGGGAAGTATTAGAAACAGGATGGAGCAGCCAGGTGGAAGATATTTCTTCCGGATTCGCGTTTCTGGCACCCGGATGGGAGAAGATGAATTTTTGTACGATCGCATTAAAGCAGGTGATGCGCCAGAGGGGAGATGACCAGCTTCTGGGTTATCTGAATAAAATCCGCAACGGTGACGCCAGCGCGCTCGGATGGTTTAACAGACATGCCGCCGGGGAAGAACAGCCAGGTATTTATATGTCTGCGTTAAATAAACGGGTAGATGAGGTTAATCAGCAAAAGATGGAGCAGCTTCACGCAGAAAAGAAAACCTATGAAGGAACAAATGAGAACTTCAAAGACACCCTGCCGACGAAACAGTCACTTGTCTTATGTGAGGGGGCAAGAGTCATGAGCCTTTTAAATGACGCGGGAGGAGATTATCAGAACGGTTCGCTTGGTACTGTGAAAAAGCTGAAAGACAATTCTGTCCAGGTGCTGTTTGATAATGGACGCAGCATACAGATAGAACCGTTTACATGGGAAGACATCGAATATCAGGTAGTATTCGATGAAAATACAAAAAAGCCTTCGCTAAAGCAGGTTGTCACTGGAAAATTTACACAGCTTCCGCTGCGCGTGGCATTTGCTGTTACGATACATAAATCACAGGGACAGACGTATGACAGTGTCAATCTGGATCCGTACTGTTTTGACGTGGGACAGCTTTATGTAGCATTATCCCGGGTGACAGGCATAGACCGGCTGCATCTGACCAGAGACATTCAGAGAAGGGATTTGCAGGTTTCGCTGGATGTGAGACAGTTTTATGAAAGACTGCATCTGTACGCATAAGAGATTCCGTTACTTTTTGGCTGCGCGGACGCTGGGAGAGGAAATTTGCCCCGTCTGCTGTGT
>CANTHI010000025.1 GCA_947653505.1 uncultured Eubacterium sp. | reverse complement strand
TGCATATTGTTATCATGGAAGAAACCGGAAATACGACATATTACAAATGCCCTCACTAATTACCTGTATTATGTTTTTGCAAATCTGCCAGAAAAGCGGCCACGGTCATAAAACCGTGGCTGTTTTTTATTAAATGGATCCTGAAAATCCCGATAACAGGAAACAAGTTTCAGAAATGTCGGGCATAAATTATTGCTCCTGCTCAGGTCCGAAATATAACTCCCAAGAATAGATTGAATTTTACGAAAATACACCAATCAATCGTTTATTGAACGAATTACTAATAATAAAGACTAATCACTTAAAAATACTACCATTTTATCACTTGAATTATAATAAAAGGCGATATATCACTTAAAAATAACATTTTAAAGTAAGCTAAAAAAATTATGCACGGTTTTACACACAGTATCATAAAAACACTCTAATATACAACCCCTACACGCATTCTTTCCACCACCTACCTATCCCTAACAGCCCTCTTCATCTCTCCCACAAACTCCTCCACATACCTCACACAATCCTCCCCATACTTCCCACACAGCTTTACAATCGCCGAACCAGCAATCACACCATCCGCTTTCGCAGCCACCTCCGCCGCCTGCTGCGGGGTCGAGATTCCAAATCCAACCGCACAGGGAATATCTGTCTCTTCCTTTGCAATCTGAATCATAGCCCCAATATCTGTCGTAATCTCACTTCTGGTCCCCGTAACTCCCAACGAAGACACACAATACAAAAATCCTTCCGCATCCTTCGCAATCATACGGATTCGCTCCTGAGATGTAGGTGCAATCATAGAAATCAGCACAAGACCATTCTGTTTACAGACCTCATCAAACTCCCCCTTCTCTTCATAAGGAACATCCGGCAAAATCAGACCATCCATACCTGTTTCTGCGGCTTTTTTCATAAAACGCTCCGCGCCGTAGGAAAAAACAACATTAGCATATGTCATAAATACTAACGGTATCTGAGTATTTTTCCGGATATCTGCAACCATATCAAAAATTTTATCTGTAGTCGCACCTCCCTGCAAAGCCCTCAGATCCGCTTCCTGAATCACAGGCCCCTCTGCGGTCGGATCAGAAAACGGAATCCCAAGCTCGATCAAATCTGCTCCGGCCCTCTCCATTGCATAAACAAGCTGTTCCGTTATCTCCAAAGAAGGATCTCCGCAGGTGATAAATGGTATAAATGCTTTTCCGTTGTTAAACGCATAGTTAATTTTATTCATAAATATCCTCTCCTCTATAACGTGCAATTGCTGCACAATCTTTGTCTCCGCGTCCGGATATGTTCACTACAATAATCTGGTCCTGCTCCATTTCCGGTGCTATTTTCATGGCATACGCCACTGCATGGGCACTTTCGATTGCCGGAATGATTCCTTCTGTACGGGATAAATATTCAAACGCATTGACCGCTTCCTCATCTGTTACGGCTACGTATTCTGCGCGTTTTGTATCATACAGATATGCATGCTCCGGCCCGATTCCTGGATAATCCAGTCCTGCTGAGATAGAATATACCGGAGCAATCTGCCCATACGTATCCTGGCAGAAATATGATTTCATTCCGTGAAAAATGCCTGGTTTTCCAGTAGCAATCGTCGCCGCCGTTTCTGCTGTGTGAACACCGCGCCCTGCTGCCTCGCATCCAATCAGACGAACCTTTGGTTCTTCTATAAAATGGTAAAATGCTCCCATCGCATTTGATCCGCCTCCAACACATGCCATCACGATATCCGGCAGTCTGCCTTCCTTTTCCAGCATCTGCTCTTTTATTTCTTTGGAAATAACCGCCTGAAAATCACGCACGATAATTGGAAATGGATGTGGTCCCATCACAGAACCTAATAAATAATGTGTATCATCAATCCGTCTCGTCCATTCACGCAGTGCCTCTGATACCGCATCTTTCAGCGTGGATGTACCGGAAGTTACCGGATGTACCTTTGCCCCCAGCAGCCGCATCCGGTAGACATTCAGTGCCTGCCGCTTCATATCTTCTTCTCCCATAAACACTTCACATTCCATACCCATTAAAGCTGCGGCTGTCGCGGATGCCACTCCATGCTGCCCGGCACCTGTCTCTGCAATTATTCTTGTTTTTCCCATTTTCTTTGCCAGCAGACACTGACCGAGTACATTATTAATCTTATGGGAGCCCGTGTGATTCAGATCTTCTCTTTTTAAATATATCTTTGCACCGCCCAGATCCTTTGTCATATGATCTGCAAAATAAAGTCTGGATGGTCTGCCTGCATAATCATGATATAATATTTCCAGCTCCTTTTGAAATTCCGGATCTTCTTTATAATGAAGATATGCTTTTTCCAATTCCAGCACCGCATGCATCAGTGTCTCTGGTATATACTGTCCCCCATGATTTCCAAATTTTCCTTTTTGATTTAACATTTATACAATCCTCCTTTTTATCTGGACGCTCGAATGTCTTTTATGATTTTTTCAATTTTATCCGGATCTTTTTTTCCTTCTGTCTCTGCCCCACCGGACAAATCAATGGCATAGGCATCCTGCAAAAGCGCCTGTGCAAGATTATCCAACCCAATCCCGCCAGCTAAAAAATATGGCTTTTTACACCCATTGATAAGATTCCAGTCAAATACACTGCCCGTTCCACCCGCTCCATTGTCAAACAGTAAATAATCTGCACAACTGTTTTCCCACTCTTTTGCATCAGATGCCGATCGTACAGAAACTGCCTTTATCACTGGTTTTCCTGTCTGTTCCTTTAGCCAGCGGATTTCCCGTTCTGTCTCCTGTCCATGCAGCTGGGCCAGATCAATCACATTTTTTGCGAGCAGACCGGCTATAATTTCCATTTGCTCATTCACAAATACACCAACAGCATGTATCCCAGGATCAAGATTTTCCTTTAGCTCTGCAGCACGCTGCGGGTCGATAAAACGGCGGCTCCTTTCAGCAAACACAAATCCGATATAATCCGGTCTGTACCGATTTACAGCCTGTATATCTTCCATCCTTGTCAAACCACAGATTTTCACCTTTTTCATGTACAACTCCTCAGAAACTGTTTTGTTCTCATCTTTATCATCTCATCCCTTTTTTCTCTTTTCTTCATATGTTCATAATAAATTTGATTCATCATTTAATTTTCTTTTCAATCCCTGCAATGTCATTTTTTTATCTGATGCCCGCATAAGCATCTCCCCAATAAGCACTGCGTCTGTACCGTTTTCATACAGTTCCTCCAGATCCCTTTCATTCCGGATACCACTTTCTGATACAAAAATATAATCATCCGGCACCATGTTACGAAGCCGTTTGCTTGTAGTAATATCTACCTGAAAATTTTTCAGGTTCCGGTTATTCACTCCGATGATCCCCGCACCACTCTTTAACGCACGCTTCACTTCCTCTTCTGTATGCACTTCCACCAGCGCAGATAATCCAAGCTTTTTTGTTATTATCAAATATTCTTTTAATTGTTCATCCGTTAATAAAGCGCAGATCAGCAATACCGCAGCAGCTCCCAGTATCTTCGCTTCATATATCATATAGAGATCCACCGTAAAATCCTTTCGCAGCACCGGCACGGATACATGTGCCGCGATCTCCTGCAAATACGTGTCCCTTCCCTGAAAATAAAACGGTTCCGTAAGGCAGGAAATTGCTGACGCTCCCGCCTGCTCATATTCTCTGGCAATCTGCAGATACGGAAATTCCGCTGCGATCACTCCCTTGGATGGAGATGCTTTTTTTACTTCACAGATAAAAGCCATCCCCTTCCGCTTTAACGCCTGCTCGAATGGAAACCCTGTATCCAGCTCCATCCCCTCTGCTTCTCTACGTATTTCCTCCAGCGGAACTCTCCTTTTCCGTTCTGCTATCCTTTGTCTCGTTTTTTCTGCAATCTCGTCTAATATTGTCATGTCCAGATCCTTTTCCCATTCATATCATCAAAATTATATTTCCTGTATATCCTATTATCTTAACTTCTTTTTCTATGTTACCTGCTATGTTACCTGTATCCTGTAAATGGATAATTTAATAAGCTCATATATTTAATTCTCATTTGATAATCTCACAAATTCTTCCAGACACTTCTTAGCATCTCCATGATCAATCAGCCTCTCAGCCATACGTACACCTTCTTCTACAGACGCAGCTTTTCCAGCTGTATATAAGCCCGCACCAGCATTTAATACAACCGCATTTCTTTTCGGTCCTTTTTCTCCATTCAGAACAGCCCTTGTAATCGCTGCATTTTCTTCCGGAGTACCACCCGTGAGTTCGCCTTTGTCGCATTTTTCAAATCCAAACTGCTCTGGTTCCAATACATATGTGCGGTAATTTCCGTCTTTCACCTCGCATACTGTAGTTGGCGCACTTATGGAAATCTCATCCAGCACATCCTGGCCATAGACTACCATTGCGCTTTTTACGCCCAGATTCGTCAGTACTCTGGCCAGCGGCTCCACAAGCGCTTCCTCATATACCCCCATGACCTGCATGCCCGCTCCCGCCGGATTTGTTAATGGTCCCAGAATATTAAATACCGTGCGGATTCCCAGTTCTTTACGCACCGGAGCTACATACTTCATCGCAAGATGATAATTCTGTGCAAATAAAAAACAAATATTAATTTTACTTAATAATTCAGTACTTTTCTCCGGCGGGATTGAAATATTTACTCCAAGTGCCTCTAAAACATCCGCCGCACCGCATCTGCTCGAAGCTGCCCGATTGCCATGCTTTGCTACCGGAACACCTCCGGATGCAATGACCAGAGCGGCTGTCGTAGAAATATTAAATGAATCCGAATGATCTCCTCCAGTTCCCACGATTTCAAGCACATCCATATCATGCAGCAGCCTCACACAATGTTCCCGCATACCTTTTGCAGAGCCTGTAATCTCTTCAATCGTTTCTCCTTTCATCGCAAGTGCTGTCAGATAGGCACTCATCTGAATCTGGCTGGCATTACCGCTCATAATCTCGCCCATAACCTCTTTTGCTACATCATAACTTAAATTTTCCTTATTTCCCAATGCAATAATCGCTTCTTTAATCATTTTTTATACCTCTCATTCATAATTGATCAGACATTTTTATATTCCTGATATATTTTTTTAGCTTATAGTTACAATCAGCATTATTTCCTGCATACGCCTGCGATACCAGACAAAAAATTCCGAATCATCATATGGCCATCCGGTGTCAGGACAGACTCCGGATGAAACTGCAGCCCATACACCGGATACTCCTTATGCTCCACCGCCATAATCTCTCCGCTTTCTGTCTGTGCCGTAATCTTCAGGCAATCCGGGAGTGTTTCCTTCAGTGCGATCAGGGAATGATAACGGGCTGCCTGTATTTGCGATGGCAGTCCTGCAAATATTTTGCTGCCTGGTTCTATATTTATGACCGAAGCCTTGCCATGCATCAGCTCATTGGCATAAGAAACCACACCTCCAAAAGCTTCACAAATCGCCTGGTGCCCCAGACATACTCCAAAAAATGGTATGCTGCCAGACAGACTGCGTATCGCTTCGACACAGATACCTGCATCTGCAGGTCTTCCCGGTCCTGGTGACAAAAATACAGCCTCCGGATGCATTTCCTGTATCTGTCCTACCGTCACCTGATCGTTTCTGACCACCTCCACATCCGGATTGATACTACCAATTAACTGATACAGATTATAGGAAAAACTATCATAATTGTCGATTAATAAAATCATCATTCAATTCCTCCCTCTGCTTTTTCCAGTGCTTTTAATACTGCCGCTGCCTTATTTTCACATTCTGCAAATTCCATTTCCGGTATACTGTCCGCTACAATTCCGGCACCGGAACGGACAAACACTTTTCCATTTTTGGCAAACGCAATCCGTATGGCAATACAGGTGTCCAGATTTCCTGTGAAATCCATATATCCAATGGCACCCCCGTAAATACCCCGCTTATTGCCTTCCAGCTGGTTGATAATCTCACATGCCCGCAGCTTTGGGGCACCGGAAAGCGTTCCAGCCGGAAGGATCGCGTCTATGGCGTCCAGTGCATCCCGGTCTTTCCGAATCCTGCCTTTCACGGCGGACCCGATATGCATCACATGTGAAAAGCGCTCGATGTTCATATATTTTTCTACTTCTACCGAACCTATCTGACTGATTTTTCCAATATCATTTCGTCCAAGATCTACCAGCATATTGTGTTCCGCACACTCTTTTTCATCTGCCAGCAGATTCTGCTCCAGCGCAAGATCTTCTTCCTCCGTATCTCCTCTTCGCCTTGTACCTGCCAGCGGAAATGTACGCAGGATACCATCCTCCAGCTTTACAAGCGTCTCCGGTGAAGCTCCGGCAATCTCAATATCGTCACTGGAAAAATAAAACATATATGGCGATGGATTCTCTGTACGCAAAACGCGGTACGTATCCAGCAGGCTCCCCTCCATCTCCGCTTCCATGCGGTTTGACAATACTACCTGAAAAATATCCCCCTCGTATATAAATTGCTTCGCCTTTTCTACCAGCTGGCAGTATTCTTCCCTGCTAAATAAATATCTGAATTTACTTTTTAGCTTAAGCGGCGGATTCTCAGCCATCGCAGATCCTGACAGCAGGGACACCATATCCCGCAGTGTCTGTTCGCCTTTCTGATAAGATGTTTTCAGTTCGTCTGTTTTTATATTTACAATTAATATTATCTTTTGTCTGTAATGATCAAATGCAATCACTTTGTCAAAAAGCATCAAATCCGCATCCCGGAATGCTTCTTCGTCTTTCGCGTCCAGATTCAGGGAAGGCTCACTGTATTTCACATAGTCATATGAAAAATATCCTACAAGCCCGCCGGCAAAAGAAGGCATCCCTTCCAGGCGCAATGCACGGTTCTTTTCCATAACCTGCCGGAGCAGGACAGCCGGATGATCCGTCTGCTGTGTCAGCGTCGTTCCAGCCTCTTTATCTGTAATGTTTACGACCCCATTCTGGCAGGTAATCTCCATCGTCGGATCATATCCCAGAAAAGAATACCGTCCCCACTGTCTGGATGGTTCCGCACTTTCCAGCAAAAAACAATGATGGCTGGCGCTTTTCAGACGCCGGACTGCCAGTACCGGAGTTATCATATCCGCATAGATCTCCAGTTTAACCGGTATTCTGCTATAATTCTTCTGTCCATTTTCCGCCTTGCGCAACAATTCTTCTGCATGTTCCAACGTTGGATAAATCATATCTTCCTCACCTTCCTAAATCTAAACTTTAATTTTAAAACTTTTTTGCAACAAAAAAACACCCAGTCCATGAATCATGTATCAAATACATCTTCAAGGACGGGTGTTATGAGTTTCACATCCAGTCTGTCTGTTCTTAAAACCAGACAGATTCTGCCACAATTTCATTTTCATATACACATACAGACAAAATCCATACATATACACAAAATAAAATCTAAACTTCATAATTCATCCGCGGTGCCACCTTGCTTTGCAGAAATCCCTGCACACTCTGACAGGATACTATCATATCCCCGGCAACTAACGTATGCCCAACGTCGCAGAATACTCAGCAGAAATCATACCGCCAGTTCCGGTATTTTCTTTGCGTATCCCTTCCTACTCCGGATCCCGCAAATATGCCTGCTTTTGACTGCGCCCTCCGTGGTCCATTTAATAATCTGCGTTTAATCCGGCTCTCACCTAACCCGGACTCTCTGTGTATGCACAACTATTTTTATCTCCACTTCATCGGTTTCGCGAATATTTTGTTTTCATGAAGCCATTAAAGCATATATTTTTTGATTTGTCAATAACTTTTTTCTTCTAACACGGCGATCAGCTGTTCTTTATCCAGCCCGCTGATCGACACTCCATCGCCGGATATGATCGAATCTGCCAGATTCTGCTTGTCCTCCTGCATTTTTAAAATGCGCTCTTCGATCGTGCCTTTTACGATCAGACGCAGTACCGTCACCTTATTGTCCTGCCCGATGCGGTGCGCGCGGTCAGTTGCCTGATTCTGTGCAGCCAGATTCCACCACGGATCATAGTGAATAACCAGATCCGCAGCCGTCAGATTCAGCCCTGTGCCTCCTGCTTTCAGGGAAATCAGAAATACATCCGCGTTTCCACTCTGAAACTCCGCAACCAGACGGCGCCGTTCTTCTTTCTTCGTTTTCCCCGTCAGCATCAGCGTACGCAGCCCGCATTCCCGGAACAGCCCGGACAAATGTTCCAGCATCGACGCAAACTGGGAAAACAATAAAATCTTATGACCTGCGCCAACCGCATTTTCCACTACCTCTGCACACGTCTTTGTCTTGGCAGAATCTCCTGTAAAATTCTCGTATACAAGCGAAGGATCACAGCAGATCTGGCGCAGCGCTGTCAGCTCGGCCAGTATCCACAGCTTCTGTGTTTTAAATTCTTCCTCGGTCTGTTTTGACAAAGTCATCAGCAGCTGCTTTTCCCGTGCCTGATAAATGCTGTTCTGCTCCCCTTCCATTTTGGCATAAACGACTTCCTCGACCTTATCCGGCAATTCTTTTAGTACATCTTTTTTCAGACGACGCAGAATAAACGGGCGGACAAAACGTGACAGACGCAGCCTGGCCGTATCGTCTTTGCTTTCTGTAATCGGCCCTTCCAGCTTTTCTTTAAACTGCTTATAAGTAAACAGATATCCTGGCATTAAAAATTCGAAAATACTCCAAAGCTCACTCAGTCTGTTTTCGATCGGTGTTCCGGTCAGTGCAAAGCGGCAGTCAGATGCGACCGCCTTGACAGCTTTTGCCGCCTGCGTGGAAGCATTTTTAATATACTGTGCTTCATCCAATATCATATAGTCAAATTTTCTGCCGTCATAATAATCTATATCACGTTTTAATAAATCATACGAAGTTATTAATATATCGCTTTTTTCCCATTCTTCTATCTGTATTTTTCTTGTACCTGCAGTGCCTGCAACAGATGCTGCCCGCACGGAGGGATAAAACCGCCTGCACTCTTCTTCCCAGTTATAAATCAGGGAAGCCGGGCATACAACCAGTGCTTTCGCCCCTGGATGTGCCGCCAGAAAAGTCAGCACCTGAAGCGTCTTTCCCAGCCCCATATCATCTGCCAGTATCCCTCCAAATCCGAACTTTGCCAGGGAGCAGAGCCACTGAAATCCTACCTCCTGATAAGGACGCAGCACCGCCTGAATCTGCTGTGGGATTTCTTCATCCCCATCTTCCATTGCCCGCATTTCACGTATGATCGTTTTAAATTGTTTATCGCGCTCAACCCTTATATATTCTGCATTTTCCTTCATTAATGAATCCAGATATAAGGATCTGTATAAGGGCACTTCCGCTTTCCGCTCCCTCAGCTGGTCTTTTGTCAGATGCAGTCCTTCGTTCAGCTCCGCCAGTACAGCCAGTGAATTTTCATCCATACGGATAAAATCTCCGGATTTCAGCTTGTGATACTTCTTTTTCCTTTTATAATCTGCCAGAATATCCAGCACTTCCTGCTCACTCATGCCTTCCACATTCCAGCTTACATCCAGCAGATTTCCTTTCATGGAAATTCCCGCTGTTACCGTCGGCATCGGAATTACCCGCATATTTTTAAACCGGTCTGTCGCGAAAATCTCCGATACGGCTTCCAGCTGTGCAAATCCAATTTCCAGAAACTCCAGCATGGTATCTTCCTCTTTGCTGTAGTATGTCTGCTGGTCCGATGCCACTTCAAAATATTCCTCCAGAATACTGCGCACCTGAAATTCCCTGCGGATATCCCGGATCGCCTCTTCCTTTGCCGGAATCTTTGCTACATCATATTCTTTTTGTCCGTACTGTACCTTTGCCTTACATTCAATCCGGCTGCCAACCTTATCCAGATAAGAGTGAAAAACCGCTTCTTTTGGCTCATAAGCAGAAAAATCTACCTTTTCAATCCTGACATCCATTGCGTCTGCCACCATCGGCAGTACATTTTTGGCAAACGCGCCAAAATCCGCCTCGCTTAAATAAAACGATGGGTTCTTTAATTCTTCCATTGCAAACATATACCGGCTAAAATATGTATTTCTTTTGCGCTGTTCCCGCTCCTGCACCATCAGCCTGAGAAACCCTTTCACCTGTTCGTAATATTCCCTCGTACAGATATAAAAGCATCCCCGCCAGAGCAGATACCAGTACGTACCCCCTTCGGTTAAACATACCGGCTCCATTTCCACATCCGCGCCTTTTTTCTTATTTCCGCAGATTTTTAACGGAAGTCTCGGATTTTTCCGCAATACAAATACATCCTCTTCCTGTCCGCGTACCTGGTCATCCACGCGCAGCTGCTTTCCCTCATACATTTCCATCAGACGGTCCAGCATTGGCGGCGACAGCGTCACCGAACGGCGCTGCTGTACATTGCTGTATCCCCAGTTATGATAACGCAGGGAAAATTCATTCTCATTATCCAGCTCCAGCAGCAGATTTACGATTCCGGTAGCCTCTCTGGTAAATGCACTCTGACTGTGCGTAAACGCCAGTTTTTTACCGTACGAGACATAACGCATCTGTTTGATATTCTCAACCAGCTCTCCGATATCTTTCACGACATACAGCTGCGTCGTACCGATCTTTAACTCCAAAGATTCCCGTTCCGCTTCCAGATGCAGGATCGGAACCAGCCGCACATCCCCGTTTCCATACTCCTGGCAGAACTGATTCCGGTCCTGCAGCACATAATAATCTACCAGATTTTTCAGCGCCGTATCACTTGGTTTTGCCTGCGGCTGTCTGTACTGGGAGTCTGTAAAATCAATGATCATTTTTGCGCTGCTGGTTTTCTGACTATCCAGCCTGTCCGCATCGTACCCGTCAAATTTCCCGTCATCTGCCTGATAATTATATTCCATCAGCATCGCCACCAGATGCTTACACATACCCGGATATTTTGCATATGCCTCACAGGTACAGCTGTATTCCAGAATCTTTTCTTTCCCCGGCTCAAACGCTACCGTAGTTTCCGTGCGGTAGGTCTTCCCTGTGCTTCCCCTCACCTTTGCACCGATCGTATACACACCATCCTTCTGAAAGCTGACTTCAATCCTGCCCACGCACTCATCCATAAATAAGCCGTTTCCCCGTTCATACACCCTCTTACCGTTTACATTTTCTTTTATCAAATCAGTATTTATTTTTTTCATCTTAAATTCTCCATTTACTGACTACGTTAGGGACTATAAGCAAATACATTATTTTTATTTTATCATGATACAACCGGAAAGCACAGCTATTTTTTTAAAACCACCCCTTTTTTTTAAATGTGGCCAGCAGCACAACACAGACCAGAATACTTACGCCGGCAAATACCGGATAAGCATATCTCAGATGCATCTCCGGCATATCCGGAAAATTCATCCCATACCACCCGGCCATCAGCGTCAGCGGCTGAAAAACTGTCGTGATTACTGTAAACAGCCGCATAAGATTATTCTGTTCGATATCAATCTGCGCCTGATATGCCTCCCGCATCTGCGTTACATAATCCCGCAGATTCAGCACATTTTGCAGATATCTCGTAGTCCGGTTCGCTAATATCGTAATATGCATCCGCCCGTCTTCTGACAGCAGCTTATTTTCGTTCAGCAGCAGACTGTCCATGATCGTATCCAGCTGTTCATAATAACGCTTCAGCCGCAGCAGCTCTTTCCGATAGCCAATAATCTTGCGGATATAATTATTCTGAAACCGGACCATCGCCGCCATCTCAGCATCTGCGACTTCACACTCCAGATCCTCCAGATTATCCATATCATTTTTCAAAAGATTCTGAAAAAAATTCCAGAGCGCACTTTCATTTGTTTCCTTTTTCTGAAACAAAGCTTCGGCCATCTCATATCCCCGCTTTCCTTCACAAAGCAGCAGCAAATCTTCATGATCCAGATAAATCATAATTTGATTTGCTGCCTTTCCGGCCTGGCGGATATCATATAGTGGAAATACAAAAAGCGTATAGTTTTTATAGCACTCAAATGTCTCTGTCCGGTTGTCTCTGATATAGCGCACGACTCTCGGTTCCATATAATCTTCATATGCTTCAGCTTCTTCTATTTTCAGTACTTTCTGCATAAAATAAATTCTCCTTATATTTACATGTTTCATCTTGCCCAAAATCTTGCAGGGATATACATTGATCCAGCAGCCTTCCCTGAAATATTCTTGTATTCTTTCGGATTCCCTGTAAAATTTTACAAATCCACGTATAGATGCCAGCAAAATAGAAAACAATAAGAAAAAATTTCAGAAAGGTATTTCAAAAAGGTATTTTTAAAATGTCTAACAATGAATGTGTAAAAATCAACCTGCGAAAAATAGCTGTCATCGGCTGCGGTTTCGTAGGTTCTTCTACTGCTTTCGCCCTTATGCAGAGCGGATTATTTTCCGAGATGATTCTCATCGACGCAGATACAGACCGTGCCGAGGGTGAAGCGCTGGATATCAGCCACGGTACTCCATTTGCCAGACCGATGAAAATTTATGCCGGCACTTATCAGGACATTACCGACGCTGCTGTCATCATCATTACTGCCGGCGCCAGTCAGAAGCCTGACGAAACAAGACTGGATCTGGTAAACAAGAATACAAAAATCATGCGCTCCATCATCCATGAGATTATGAAATATGGCTGCGAAGGGATTTTGCTCATCGTATCAAATCCGGTTGATATTCTCACATATGAAGCATTAAAAATATCCGGTCTGCCAAAAAACCGTGTAATCGGTTCCGGAACCGTACTGGATACCGGACGGCTGAAAAGTGAGCTTGCCGAACATCTGGGCGTAGACAGCCGGAGTATACACGCCTTTATTATCGGGGAACATGGAGACAGCGAGATTGCCGCTTTCAGCAGTGCCAATGTATCCGGTGTACCGTTACACGACGTATGTGAAATGCGGGGATATTTCCATCATGAAGCTGCCATGCGCGAAATTGCACAGACCGTTAAAAATAGTGCCTATGAAATCATTGAAAAGAAAAAAGCCACGTACTATGGTATTTCAATGGCAGTCCGCCGCATCTGTGAAGCGATCGTACGGGATGAAAAATCAATACTTCCAGTATCTGTCATGCTGGATAACCTCTACGGCCTGCAGGACATCGTACTGAGCATGCCGGCCATCATCGGTGCCAAAGGCGCTGAGGGACAGATGCCAATTACGTTAAATGAGACAGAGCAGGCACAGCTAAAACAATCCGCCCGCATTTTAAAAGAAGTGATTGAAAAAATAAATACATGATGCCATTTTGATTGGTTTCCATTTTATAATAGCGTCTGTATAAAATGAAAAATATCACCATGCTGAAACATTTATTTTTTACTGCATCTGTCAGCTGCTGCAAATCATTTCCTGCAACACTGACAATACGACACAGTATGTATAAAAGCAATTGAGGAGGACAACATGACAAAAACCGAATCTATTACGAAAAAACGCAGATTACGCAAAAAAAGACAGCGTGCAGTCCGCCGTGCAGTCTGCATGGCCGCGCTGCTGACAGTAATTGTCGCAGCCTTGCGCGCGGCAAGCAGCCGTCTGCTTACCGCTGACAGTATTACCCAGCCGGAAAACAGCCGTCTGCAGCCAGCTTCCGCAGAGACGGTAAAGCAGCCAGTCGAACGCCATACTGCCCAGATTACCAGTGATCTGCAGGCTTTTGCCAGCAAAAGCAGACTGGCCGCCAAAATATATGAAAACCGCAACCAGTATTCCGAAACATTACTGGCCGCATATCTGAACAATCCGGAAATGGAAGAATTTGTTGCCGGCTATCTGGACGCTGACCTGCCGCAATACACCGCACAGGGAAGCTTTTCCGGGCAGGAGCTGGAGCAACAGTTTCCGCTTTTTCTGCAGTGGGACAAACGCTGGGGTTATGTCTCCTATGGCGGCAGTATCATCGGCCTGTCCGGCTGCGGCCCTACCTGCCTGTCTATGGTACTCGTTTCCCTGACCGGACAAACCGATAAAACTCCGGCGGACGTAGCACATTTCAGTGAAGAAAACGGCTACTATGTCGAAGGCAGCGGCACCTCCTGGTCCTTAATGACCACTGGCGCGGCTTCGCTCGGCCTTTCTGCACGGGAACTGTCTTTAGACGAATCTGTAATGAAATCCTCGCTGGACGCAGGACATCCGATCATCTGCTCTATGGGTCCCGGAGATTTTACGACACAGGGACATTTTATCGTCATCTACGGTTATGATGCATCAGGATTTCTTGTAAACGATCCAAACTGCATCTCCAGAAGCAGCCAGAGCTGGGATTTTGAGACGTTAAGGGGACAGATCAAAAATCTCTGGGCATATTCGGCTGGTTAAACGTGTTCCTGACGCCGAACTGGCACCTTTAGCTGCTGGCCCATCGCGAAGCGATTTCTGAAGGCTGAATATGTAACAGTTCAATGAATTATCTGAACTGTTACAATTTAACATATACAATAGCTATTGAATTGTCAGCCGAATTTTTCCGTTTTGTGGGCGGGCGTATGTCTACTATGGT
>CANTHI010000024.1 GCA_947653505.1 uncultured Eubacterium sp. | reverse complement strand
CGTATGTAAAGCTTTTGAAATCCAGATGGATGGGATGCGGCGTCCGCATAGCCAATATGTGACATTTTTATGTTAGTAGTTTTTATTATCCGCTTAAATTAGTGCGTATGATGCATATCCCTGCTTTTTTCTGTATGTTTATTCAAACCGCACAATTTCTTTCCGCAGTCTTTTCATAATCTTTTTTTCCAGTCTGGAAATATAAGACTGGGAAATGCCAAGCAGGTCCGCGACCTCTTTTTGTGTCATCTCATTTCCTTCCGGTTTATTGTACCCAAACCGCAGCTCCACAATCATCTTCTCCCTGCCGGAAAGGCGGTCTACGGCATTGCGCAGCAGCTTTTTTTCCACCTCGGACTCCATATCCCTGGAAATAATGTCGTCTTCTGTCCCAAGAATATCCGAAAGCAGCAGTTCATTTCCATCCCAGTCCACATTTAGCGGCTCGTCAATGGATACTTCCAGCCTTGTCTTACTCGTCCTGCGCAGATGCATTAAAATCTCATTCTCAATGCATCTGGAAGCGTATGTGGCGAGCTTGATATTTTTTGTCGGATTAAACGTATTAATGGCCTTGATCAGTCCGATCGTTCCGATCGAAATTAAATCTTCCACACCGACTCCGGTATTGTCAAATTTTTTTGCTATGTAGACTACAAGCCGCAGATTATGCTCGATCAGAAGGCTTTTGGCCTCCTCTGTCTCCCTGCCCTCTCCTGCCAGCTTTTCGATACAGGCGTTTTCCTGTTCCGGCTCCAGCGGGGACGGGAGTACGTCTGCCCCGCCAATATACCATACCTCCTGCTCCGGTTCGTCCAGCTTTAATATATAATAAAACGTCCCGATCATCCTTTGTACAAGATTATCCATCCTTTTCATACATGCCTCCTGTTGGATTTTCCTGTGGATTTAGAATCATCTGATAAGGTTTTTTGTCAAACAATGCATGGTCTGCCAGCCCCAGCACAGCCTTTTGGATGTTCCTGACATCGTTGCCATACACAAAGTTTAATTCCTCAATCGTAACCGCTTCCAGCAGTCCGTGCCGGCATCCCAGGGATTCATAGGGAATCAGACGGACGCTGCATGGCGTTCCATATGCCGACTCGTATACCTGTCTGTCAATCATACTGACGGGTTTTCCCGTATACGGATCCGTCAGCAGGTTGCCGCTGTCTGCAAGCGCCTGCAGCCGGAGCTGCTTTCCAGCCTGACCCAGACAGACGTCCACAAACCGGATCCGGTTTTTCTGCTGTCTTTTGAACCATACCGCAAAAACAGGCACCAGCAGCAGTGCTGCGCATACTGCCGTCTCATACGGGACAAAACCAGTACCTCCTGCGTACAGCCATTCCGTAATTCCTCCGATTACCAGAAACGCAAAATAGCTGATACATAAATCAGAAAAAAAATCCTGTTTTGATTTTTCGCGAAATGTGAACAGCAGGACTGCCGGATTGATCAGAAAATGCACACTCAGAAAATAAGCTGCCGGACTGACTGAAACAAGAAAAGCCAGACAGCTTCCAGACGCCGCGCACACGGCCCCCGCCAGAATACGATACGCACGCACATTTCTTTTCCGGAACATATTCACTGCCAGCAGCGCAGCCAGATCCGCGAAAAAATTGTTTGCAGCCAGCACGTCTATGTATACTTCATAGATGACACCCACCTCCGCATTCAGAATCCGAAAACTACTCCATTCGTTATGCTTTCTGTCAGATTTTAAAGGCAATGAAAGCCTTTCTGAATTATTATTTTAACTGGTATGCATATAGAAAAATGTCAGATTTCCATGCTTAGCAGCGGATATTATCCATAGATACGGATCGGGGGGGGGTAGCTATTGGCTATGCGGACGCCGGATGGGAGGCGGCGATCTGTCTGCCTGTGACTTTTCCAGAATACTTAGAACTTCTTACATTCTGGAAACCGGAACAATGAAACAGGGCCGGTTCCCTCATCCAGCGTCCGCACAGCCATCATGTAACCGCATTATGCAAATAATAAGTCATTTCATACATGCAGATATAATTTCCAATACAGAAGCCTGCCCCGCCGCATCCAAAAAAGACTGCCCAGATTCAGGAATTTTCTTCCTTTCTCTGCGCAGTCTCCGCTTCTGTCTAAATATCGTATCCATTCTTCATGTACCAATATTCGCATATTATGTAACAATTATTTTTTCGGGTTCTGCAAAAAGCCAGGTATCTTAATGTCCTTAACCGGAACAGAGCTTTCCGGTTTTTTCGGCTTATTGATTCCATACACATTCTGCTGCGGCATGGAGCCTGTACCAGCCATATTCATACCGGAATATCCGCCTGCCGGCGCCTGTCCCTGCGCGGAAGCTCCTGTACGCCCCGGAAACGGCGTCGGCGCAGGACGGCTGGCCGTGCCGGCACTCTGATATTTCATGCCTGTCATGCCCGGCATCAGGGATGGCTTTGGCTTGTCCTCCACATCTTCGATCCCGGTAGCGATGACGGTAATGGTCGCTTCATCAGAACGGGATTCATCATATTTCGCGCCAAATATGATATTGGCGTTCTCTCCTACCAGATCACGTACATAGCCAACCGCGTCATTGGCATCCAGCAGGGAGATCGCTCCGGATATATTGATAATCACATGTGTCGCCCCGCAGATATCGGTATCCAGAAGCGGAGATGAGACTGCCAGCTTGACCGCTTCAATCGCCTTTTCATCGCCCTTTGACATACCGATCCCGATATGTGCCAGTCCCTTATCCTTCATAACTGTCTGCACATCGGCAAAATCCAGATTGATCAGCGCAGGCAGATTGATCAGGTCCGTAATGCCCTGCACACCCTGCTGCAGCACCTCGTCTGCCTTTTTCAGCGCATCCGGCATCGTCGTCCTGCGGTCTACGATTTCTAACAATTTATCATTCGGGATTACAATGAGCGTGTCTACCCCCTGTTTTAAACGCTCAATGCCCGATATGGCGTTTACCATACGTGCTTTCGCCTCAAAGGTAAACGGCTTTGTCACAACGCCTACGGTCAGGATACCCTTGTCTTTGGCTATCTTTGCCACGACCGGAGCCGCTCCGGTACCGGTACCGCCGCCCATCCCGCATGTAACAAAGATCATGTCCGCCCCTTCCACGACCGAAGACAGCTCTTCCGCACTTTCCTCTGCCGCCTTCATGCCTACTTCCGGATCCGCACCTGCTCCAAGCCCTTTGGTCAGCTTTTCCCCGATCTGAATCAGGGTAGGCGCCTTACATAGCATTAAAGCCTGTTTATCTGTATTTACGCCGACGAACTCTACGCCGCCGATATTTTCATCAATCATTCTATTTACTGCATTGTTACCTGCACCACCAACTCCGATAACAATGATCTTCGCACTGGAATCTGCTTCTGTTGTTGTAATTTCAAGCAAAGGTAATACCTCCTTAATGATATATGATCCTATGCCAGCCCGCTGACACAAAATATAACTCTCTGCATTATATAATATTATTTTTTTCGCATGAAATCAACCAGTTTTTGAAAAAATATGAAAAATAATTGATTCCATGTCTGCGTCTGTTTAATCCGGTTCAAAAATGATATCTGTCGTTAAAGGCGTCCAGTTTTCCAGATGCAGCGTGCCTTTTTTTCCTTTCAGCTGGCTGATCACCGCATCCAGACGCATCACTTTTTCAACCAGATATCCGCTATCCCCTATTTCTGCCTTTACCCCGCCAAAATCTGCTGTCATGCCGTTTTCCTGAAATACGATCGTCTCCGGCACCAGCTCATATTTCATAAGCTGCTGGGAAAACGTCAGTAAAAAAGACAGCATATCCTCATCTTTCAGGTTCAGCTTTTCATACACAATGACTTTGCGGCACTCAATGCCCTCCACTTTCGGCACATGCTTCATCTGCCTTTTCGAAATCTCCACAACAAAGCCATCCTTATCAAAATATACATTCCGGTCATTGACCGCTATGTATCCAATCATTGCCTTTTCATACACCCTGATACGGATCGTGTCCGGTGACACCAGATCGATCTCCATTTCATCAATAAACGGGATCTTGCGTGTCTGAAACAGCCGGTATTTTAACACCACATACAGGGTATTCCAGGAATATTCGTCATTCAGTACGCTGTCTTTGATCTGCTGGTCGGAATACAGTTCATTTCCACTTACCTGTACTTTTTTCAGTCTGAACCCTGTCACGCCGATCAGGACCAGTATGGCAGCAAGCAGCAGAAACACCAGCACAAAAAGCAATGCCCTCTTTCTCCTTGCCCGCTTCTTTCGGTTTTTTCTAATCATGACTACTACCTTCCAGACGGATTCCCCTTGATACACTCAGCGCCAGCCCCATTTCTGCCAGCAGAAAGCTCGTTGACGTACCGCCATAGCTGATAAATGGCAGCGTTATACCTGTGTTTGGAATCGTATTTGTTACAACGGCAATATTTAAAATTACCTGTATCGCAATATGCGCCATAATACCGGATACGATCAGCGCCCCGTATAAATCAGCCGCATTGTTTGCAATCACCATCAGCCGCCAGATCATTAGCAAAAACAGCAGAATCACACAGACTGCCCCAAACAGCCCCAGTTCCTCGCAGATAATCGAAAAGATCATATCGTTCTGCGCCTCTGGTACAAAGCCAAGCTTTTGCATACTCTGTCCCAGACCCCTGCCAAACAGACCGCCAGAGCCGATGGCGTACAGCGCCTGGATCGTCTGAAACGCCGTATCGGACGTATAGTTTTCCGGATGCAGCCAGGCATCGATCCGCTGCTGTCTGTAACCTGCCGCCAGAATAAACAGGCTGCCGCCTCCGGCCAGACCGACGCCGACCATCGCAAAAAACTGGCCAAACTTCGGGCTTGCCACAAACGTAATGACAATCGCAATCCCCATAATAATGATTCCGGTACTCAGATTTTCATAAGCTACGATCACAAAGACCGGAACGATCATCAGCATGACCTTAATCAGATTGAAAAACTTTCCGATCTGCTTTGGAATCCTGCATACGATGCCCGCCAGAAATAAAATCATGGCCAGCTTCGCAAACTCCGATGGCTGAAAACTTAACGGACCAAGCGGAAGCCATCTGGCAGACCCTTTTGCCTCGTTTCCAACGCCCGGGATCAGAACGACCACGCACAGGCCAAACGCCAGCAGATAAGCCAGATTTCCAAAATGAATCCACACATGATAATCAATCTTTGAAATCACAAGCATTGCCGCAAGTCCGAGCGCCACGGCCAGCCCCTGACGTCTCAGATAATGCAGGGGATCGTTGTACGTTCTGTTCGCCCCATAAGCGCTGACACTGTACAGCATAACCAGTCCGAAACCTAATAAAAAAATTACCAGAAACAACAGACTGTAATCACAATATTTGATTTTCTTTTGTTTCGTCCTGTTTCGTCTGCCCACTCTCACTACTCCTGATTTTTCTTTTCCATCAGTCCGGTTTCATACAGGCAGCTTACCACGCCAAAATCCCTGATCTTACCGGAAGCTTTTGTATCGTTACCACCCGTACCGGCGGCCTGCCGTACTTTTTCAGAGATTGTACCAGTTCAGATAACCCATTGAACTGTTACCAGAGATTTTCTTTTATGCCGCGCACCAGTTCTTTAAAAAGCTCCCCCCGCTTTTCATAGTTGGGAAACATATCCCAGCTCGCACAGGCAGGTGACAGCAGTACTGCCTCCTGCGGCTTTGCATGATCATGACAATACGTAACGGCTTCTTCCAGAGTCTCACACATCACAATATCCGTAAACCCTTTTTCAGACGCTTCTTTTGCTATTTTATCTTTTGTCTCCCCCAGGAGTACGAGTTTTACCACTTTGCCGTCAAAGGCATCGATCCACGCTCCATATTCCGACTGCTTATCGTATCCCCCGCCGATCAGCCATGTCGGACGCTCCATCGCGCGGATTCCCTGAATCGCCGCGTCCGGATTCGTCGCCTTTGAATCGTTATAATAACGGACACCCGCTATTTCTTCCACATATTCTATTCTATGCGCAACCGCCTGAAATGTTTTCAATACAGCCCTGATTTTTTCAGACGGAACACCAGACGCCATCGTGACAGCTGTCGCTGCCATTACATTTTCATAATTATGCGTTCCCAGCAGATTTAATTCGCACGTATCTATGATTTTTTGGATTCCGTGTTCATCCGAACAGAAAATACTTTTTCCATCCAGATACAGCCCGCGTTCCAGCTTTCTCTTACTGCTAAAATAAATCACGTTTAAAGAATCTTCTATTGTGCTGCCAAAAGCGCGCAGCAGTTCGTCTTCATAATTCAGCACGCAGGTCTGCCCAGGCTTCTGGTTTTTGATAATGGACTCCTTTAGTTCTGTATAGCGCTCCATCGTATGGTGTCTGTTTAGATGATCCGGCGTAATGTTCAGAATCGCTGACACATCCGGACAAAACGTATCTGCCGTCTCCAGCTGAAAGCTGCTAATCTCTGCCACCGTCATGGTCTGTTCTGTCGTCGAAAGCGCCACTGACGTATAAGGAATCCCGATATTTCCAACCACTTTTACGTCTGCAAAATGGCTCTTTAAAATCTCTCCGGTAAGAGCCGTCGTTGTCGTCTTGCCATTCGTACCGGTGATCGCTGCCAGCCTGCCACTGGCACACCGGTACGCCAGCTCGATCTCTCCCCAGACCGGTATGCCGCTTTCTGCCATCTGTATCACTTCCGGCAGATCAACCGGAACCCCGGGGCTTAGCACAACGATATCCAGCTGTTTTATCATATCTTCCCTTAATTTTCCATGCAGTATCGGAACGGACTCCGGCAGATTTGCTTTTGCGCGAATCTGCTGAATCTCTTCGATACACATTTCTTCCCTGCTGTCATATAATATCGTATCCGCACCAGTCTGAACGAGCAGCTGCGCTGCCGCCATACCGCTGACCCCGGCGCCAAACACCAGCACCTTTTTTCCTTTTATATTGTTAAGATCCATTGATTTCCTCCTGCCTTGCTTTTACAGCCCCATATAAGCAGTCAGGCATAAAAGCGTTGTAATAATCGAAAATACCGCTACCACTCTTGTTTCAGACCAGCCGCCAAGCTCAAAATGATGATGGATCGGCGCCATACGGAAAATGCGCTTTCCATGCGTGATCTTAAAATAGCTGACCTGAATGATCACGGACAAAATCTCAATCCAGTAAATCAGACCGACGATCAGGATAAACATCGGCATCTGCATCATATATGCGGTAGATGCCACAAAGCCCCCGAGCGCCAGCGAACCGGTATCCCCCATAAACACACTGGCCGGATAGACATTAAACAGCAAAAATCCAAGCAGCGCTCCGACCACTGCACAGGTCACAGGCTCAATCCCACTGTCTGTCGCCACGGCAACGACGCTGAAAAATGTCGCGATCAGCACGGTCACGCTGGAAGCAAGCCCATCCAGCCCGTCTGTAAAATTCGCGCCGTTTACCGTGCCAATGACTGCCAGAAACAGGATCGGCAGCGCCAGCCAGCCAAAATCCACATATCTGCCGCCTGAAAACGGCACAAGCATCGAAAGCGGAATATCGGAAAATCGGTATAGATATATGGCAAACACAGCCGTCACCACGATTTCCAGAATCATTTTCTGCCACGCTAAAAGTCCGTCCGAGCGTTTTAACACTACCTTTAAATAATCATCAAAAAATCCAATCACCCCAAAGCCTACGGTTACAAACAGAATCGGCACAATCTTTGGATAGGATGAGATGAAAAAAAGCGACGTAATGATAATCGCCAGTAAAAACATCAGTCCCCCCATCGTCGGCGTCCCTGTTTTTTTCTGATGGGATTTTAATTCTTTGCGTTCTGTATTTCCAACCTTCAGCCTTCGTAAAACTGGAATCATCAGCGGCCCGGAAAGCGCTGTGACTGCAAATGCAAGTATTACTGCAAAAATATAGCGAAAATCGATTAACTGCTCTGTCATTTTTCTTTATCCTTCTTTCATTTGTCTGCAGCAGTTCCCAACAAGCTGCATATTTATAACTCTGTCACCCCATGCCGCTGCCAGACAGGCATGCAATACCCGGTGGGGCATGCAATACCCAACGGGGCATGCGATACCCAGTCTGACATATCAGTTAGTAGTATACCGGATTTTTTTACATGTTGCAAGGGGCGCAGGCAGATTTGTGCATTTAATCCTCTGCCGGGCCGCTTTCTGTCTGCTGTTCTTTTGCTGCCTTCTGCTTTTCTGCCTGTTCTTTTGCCACTACAGCCGGATCTTTTTCAATGCCGAGATAAGGCAGGATGTTCAGAAAAATCTCCTTTGCAACCGGAGCCGCAATCGTTCCTCCATAATAGACACCCGTCGGATTATTAATAATCACAAGGCAGAGCACCTGCGGATCCTGTGCCGGCGCAAAGCACATAAAAGAAGAAATATACCGGTGCGCGCTTCTTGGCAGCGTCTGGGAGGTCGCGGTCTTGCCGCCGATCTCATAGCCTTCGATATAGGCCTTGCTGCCGCCGCCTTCTGAAACAACTTTTTCCAGCAGGGAGCGCATCGTTTCAGACGTCTGTGGACTTAAAATCTGCGCCGTTGGCGGGTATTCGAATACTTCTACCGGATTTCCTTCCTGATCCTCGATCTGCACGCCAAAATGCGGAATAATGCGTTTTCCGCCATTGATCAGAGAGGAAATCGTCGTCGCAAGCTGTACCGGCGTGATCTGAAATGACTGGCCAAACGAAATTGTCGCAAGCTCCACCTGACCGATATTCTTTTTTTCATGCATAATCGTGCGTGCCTCTCCCGGCAGGTCGATGCCGGTCTTCGCCAGAAGACCAAACTGTTTAAAATACTTGTAATACTGGTCCGTGCCCAGCCGCATACCCAGCTCGATAAAGACCGGATTGCAGGAGTTTTCCAGCCCCTGCACAAAGCTCTGGGCGCCGTGTCCGCTCGTTCTGGCACAGCGGATGCGTCTGTCTTCCACGATCTTATATCCCGGGCAGAAAAAGTTGTCATTTAAGGAAACAACGCCTGCCTCCAGCGCAGCGGAAGCAGTGATTACCTTAAACGTAGAACCCGGTTCATACGTATCGTTGATGCATCCATTGCGCCACATCTGGTTGAGCAGGTTCTGCTTTTCTTCCGCACTGGAATAAGACGTCCCCTCCGGCAGCTCATAAGGATTGTTTAAGTCAAATTCCGGCAGGTTTACCATCGCCAGAATCTCACCGTTGGAAGGCTTCATAATAATTACACTCACACTGTCCGCCTCTTTTGCCTGCATCACCTTTTTCGCGGCCTGCTGGGCATACATCTGGATATTATAATCCAGACTGATCCGCAGATTGTTGCCATCCACCGGATTTTTCCGGCTTTCTCCGGCGTCTTTCAGCTCCACGCCTCTGGCGTCTGTCAGCGTCAGTATCTTGCCGTTTGTGCCCATCATTTTTTCATCGTATACAACCTCCAGCCCGATAATCCCCTGATTATCACCTCCTGTAAAGCCCAGCACCTTGGATGCCAGACTGTCATATAAATAATGCCGTTTATAGTCCTCATCCACTTTTACGCCCGCCAGCTTGTAATCACGAATCCGGTCTCCGGTTTCTTTTGCCACATTTGACCGGATCCGCTCAATCGAACTGACCTTTTCCACGCGCTTACGCACAGTCTCTTCCTCCAGCTCCAGCTCTTTGGACAGTACACGGATCACTTTTTCCGCGTCCTTAATCTGGCTGTGAATGACGGAAATCGTACAGACACTGCGGTTGGAAGCCAGTACCCTGCCGTTGATATCTAAAATCTTTCCCCTGGCCGCCTTGATATCCCGCTCCCTTTCGTGCAGGTCCTGCGCTTTTGCGCTGTAGTATTCGGACTGGAAAACCATCAGATAGACAAGACGGCCCGCCAGAAACAACAAAACAAACGCAATGCAGAAAAATACCGTCACGATTTTTTTCCGGTTATGTGTTTTTGTCCCGTTCATAAAACAAACCTCATAATAGCAGTTATTATAGCTTATTCTGCAATTATGAGGTTATGTATTTTTTGCCAGATCAATGATACGTTACAGCCTCACCTAATGCTGCTTCTGCTTCGTAGCCGGCAATCTCCGTGTACATATTGGTATCCTTTTTCTTCAAAGCATCTTTTTTTACTTTTTCATCTTTGTAAATGTTCATATAGGGAAGTATCTCTTCCAGAATCTCCCGTGCCAGATTCTGCGCGAAGGTACTGTGTGCCTGCTCCTCGTGCACGGTTGGCTGGTTCGGCGTATCGATGACCGCATAGATGACCATCTGCGGATTTTCCTGCGGCAGATATCCGATAAAAGATACCACATAATTTTTTTCCGAACGCGGCAGCTTTTGAGCTGTTCCGGTCTTGCCGCCCATCGAATACCCCGGTACCTTTGCAACTCCTGCCGTCCCTTCGCTGACCGTTGCAAACAGATATTCCTTTAACTGGTCACTTGTTTCTTTGGATACGGTCTGTTTTAACAGCTCCGGCTTAATTTCTTTGATCAGGCTGCCGTTTTCGTCCGTAATCTTCGATACGATATGCGGACGGTAATAATTGCCCCCGTTGATCAGCGAGCTGAACGCACTGATCATCTGTATCATCGTGCAGTTAAATGACTGGCCGAACGATGAGCTGGCCAGATCCACCGCTGACATCTGCTCTGCCGTGCGCACAAGCGCGTCGGTCCTTGCTTCGCCCGGCAGATCAATATTGGTCTTAAATCCCATGCCAAAATTGCTCTGGTATCCGCCAAATGTATCTCTTCCTATTTTTCTGACCATCTGCATCAGTGCATCGTTGCACGAATCCATCAGCGCGGCCTGCACCGTCTCCGTCCCATGACCGGACCTTGCCACACAACGGATTTTTTTATCTGCGATCTGTTCATAACCGTCACAGACAAACGTCTCTTTTCCGCTTAATTTCCCACTGTCCAGCCCTGCCGCCACGGTCAGCGGCTTTTGCACGGAGCCGGGCTCAAAGGTATCGCTGATACAGAAATTCCGCCAGATTTTATTCAGCGCCTCGGCTTTTTCATCCTCGGTCATTTTTTCAATCTCTTCTTTTGGATAAAATCCTTCCAGAGAACGCGGGTTGGACAGATCATAATCCGGGAAATCCGCCATTGCGTAAATCGCGCCTGTATTGGGATTCTGGATGATCACTCCGATATTTTCCGCCCCGTTTCCAGGCCTTGCCTCGTCACGGTAGGCTGCGTTAAACTGCCTGATCTTAGCCTCAACGACGGTCTGGATATTCAGATCGATCGTTGTTACAATATTATTTCCATTCACCGCGTCTTTAATCGTTTTTTCCATCGCATTATCCGAGTTCAGATAGCCATACCGTCTGCCGTTCGTACCATTTAACGTGCTGTTGTAAAAGTTTTCCAGTCCGGCCATTCCCAGATTGCCGGATGTGGTAGAACCGATCACAGAGCTTGCGAGTGTTTTATATGGATAATTGCGTTTATATTCTTTTTCAAACCAGATGCCCTTAATATATTTTGCTGTTCTTTCTTTTTTGGGCTTATCTTTTTCTTCATCGTTCTGCTTTGCAAGGAACACCTGCACTTCTTCAAAAGGGATTTCTTTTGCCAGCACTTTATATCTGTTCTGCGGATTTTCTTTAATGTAAGTCCGGATCTCTGTCTCAGACAGCTCCTCCGGAAAGCTGGACATGAGAGCCTGTATCGTAGGCTCCAGATACTCCTGTTTTGAGGAGATTACAAAACTGTCCAGAATAATATTGTATACGTCCAGACTCGTCGCCAGCTCAATCCCGTTGCAGTCTAAAATATCCCCTCTGCGAAACGGTATGATCTGGCTGTCATAATTAGCCTGTGCAAGCACGATCTTTTGATATTTCTGGCCGCTTGTATGTTCGATATAGACGAGTCGTGCCATCAGTCCTGCCAGCGCAAGTACAATTCCGAAAAATACAGACATCATTTTCAGATGGTTTCTGCGGTTTAACCGGATCCACTTACGCCGCGGACTTTTCTTTTTTCTTTTTCTGCCGGATCTGTTTCCTGCTGCCATACGCCACCTTTATCTTACTATTCTTTGCTGTTTTTTGTGCCTTAATCCGTATACTGCGTCATATAATCCGCATTTTCGATCGTATAATAGCGGATCTGCTGATCCGAAGGATACTTCATGCCCAGCTTCTTCGCCTGTTTTTTAACCGCTTTCAGATCAATCGAAGCTGTGATTCTTTTATATGCCGCATCGTTTTCAAGCTTCAGGGTGGATATTTCTGACTGTAATGTCTCTATCGATCTCTGCCTGATAATCAGGTCCGACTGCAGGTCTACATAGGCCGCCGCGGTCAGTGCAACTGCCATGACACACACGGATAAAAAAGCCACATATCCCGCATTCATTTTCAGCGCGCGCTCGCGGTTTCTTCTCGCCGCACGTCTGCGCCTGCGCTTTTGTTCGGATATCCTCCTTTCTTCTTTTCGCCTGTCACGTTCCTCGTGGTAATCTGGTACTGCTTCCAGCCGCCGGACTGTATTGCCATCTTCATACGTATAGCTCCCATAGGGTCTGTGCTCTTTCTGTCTGCTCATCACTGCTCCTTCCGTTCAAAAACCCGCAGCTTTGCGCTCTTTGAACGTTTATTATTTTTCAATTCTTCCTCGGATGGTACAATCGGCTTGCGGACAGCTGTTCCCTTCGACACCCTGCCGCATACGCACACCGGAAAATCCGGCGGACATATGCAGGGATTCTCATTTTTCTTAAAAATCGTTTTAACAATCCGGTCTTCTAAGGAATGAAAGGTGATGACACAGATGCGCCCGCCGTCATTCAGCAGACTGATCATGTCATCCAGACTGTCCCTGAGTACCTCCAGCTCCCGGTTCAGTTCGATCCGGAGCGCCTGAAAAGTCCTCTTGGCCGGATGGCCGCCGCTCTTTTGCACCTTCATGGGAATCGCGGCACGGATAACCGCACACAATTCCCCGGTTGTAAGAATCTCTTTTTCTCTTCTTGTATTTACGATATGTTTCGCTATGTTTCTGGCAAACCTGTCCTCCCCATAATCGCGAATGATCCGAAAGAGCTCTTTTTCGCTGTATTCGTTTACAATGTCTTTTGCTGTCAGCTTTTGTCTGTCGTCCATGCGCATATCTAACGGCGCGGATTCCTCCCGGTATGTAAATCCTCTTGACGGGGTATCCAGCTGAAACGACGATACTCCAAGATCCAGAATCACGCCATCCACCCTGTCAATCCCAAGACGCAGAAGCTGCGCGCGCATATCGGCATAATTGCTGCGTACGATGCTGACACGGTCTTTAAACGGCTCCAGCCGCTGTGTCGCTGCCCGTATCGCATCCGCATCCTGATCGATGCCGATCAGGCGTCCATGTTCTGACAAACGGCTTAACACTTCATAAGCATGTCCTCCGCCGCCTAAAGTGCCATCTACATAAATTCCGTCAGGTCTGATTTTCAGCTGCTCAATCGTCTCCTGCAATAACACTGAGGTATGATTAAATTCCATTGGCCCTTTTTCTGCGGATGATTAAATGCTGACTCCAAGTTCAGCCATGTAATCTGCAATGTCATCCATATCCCCGATGTCATTGCTCTTTTCCCACTTCTCCTTGTCCCAGATTTCCACGCGGTTTAATACGCCTGCAGATACAATTTCTTTTTCAAGGCCGGCATAAGCACGCAGATTCGGCGGCAGGAGGATCCTCCCCTGCTTGTCCACCTCGCAGCTTGCAGCCCCTGCAAAGAAAAAACGTACAAAGTCCCTCGCTTTTTTATTTGTTAATGGTACTTTGCGGAAAGCTTCTTCGATATGTGCCCATTCATCCAGAGGGTATACAAATAAACAGTCATCCAGTCCCTTCGTAACCACAAACTCTTCTCCCAGTTTCTCACGAAACTTCGAAGGGACGATCAGCCTGCCTTTTGCATCGATTGTATGATTGTATTCGCCCATGAACATCGCTCATACCCTCTACAGTTGAATCCTTTCGTGAAAAGCAGATGATTTCCAGGAATCCAAAAGCCTGCACAAATATCCGCAGACAAAATCCCACTCATCCACCACATCATTCACTTTTTACACCACTATCAACCACTTTCCTCCACGTCTAGTATTAATATAACCTTCTTTGTCCTTTTTGACAAGTAATTTTTCACAAAAAAAAGAGAACGATTCACATCGCTCTCTTTTTTCTGATACTGCCCGCATAAAACCAGCCAAATAGTGCCTTTCTCAGCTTATAACGGCGCTCCTCCCGCGTTATAATATTTCTCCAGCACCACATCCAGTTTCAGGCTGGCACGGAAACATTCCTCCGAATTGAGATTCCGTATTGCTGCTTCGTTCAATTTCTCCCTGAGATTCTCGATCTCTTCTCTTAATGTACTTTCCTGATTCATCCTTATCACCATTCCTATTTATGGACTGATTAATATTGCGGCAAGTATATTGTACTATTATTTTACAAAAAAAGTCAATTATTTCACATCGACAGCGTTCGACATGAATTTACCTGGTGGTGGGTTTGGCGGCATTTTTCCTGGGCTGGGACTATTATGAACTGCCTGGGCTGGACATAAAACTATTTATGCAAAATGTCATATTTTGGCTATGCGGATGCTGGATGGGATATTTTTAGCAGTTACATATAACTACTATATAAGATTCTACATTTTGGCTATGCGGACGCCGGATGGGAGGCGGTAATCTGTCTGCCTGTGACTTTTCC